>NZ_DAOQZV010000247.1:0-4500 GCF_035343835.1 Nostocoides sp.
CGTTCCCCGGCAAGCAGGTCGTGCTGTCCGGCACCGGCGTCGGGCTGACGCTGTCCACCCTGCTGATGGGGACCGGGGCACTCCAGAACACGGCCGCGTTCGCCAACACCTGGACCGGGAACGTGATCCTCGCCGCCGACGCCGCCCTCACCGCGCTGGTGTTGGCCGACGCCGGCCTGGAGACCGTGCCGGGGATCTGCGTGCGACGCGGCCGCGGCGTGGACTTCCTGGACCCCGTCCGGGTTCGCCCCGTCCATGGCGGGCGCGGACCGGCCTGGTCGGTGGCAACCAGTCCGGGTGAGCTGCGCGCGGCGCTGGTGCGGGCGTTCGCCGTCGACAGCCACGCATGGGTCGAGGAACTCGCCGAGGGCCGCGAGTTGGAGCAGCCTGTCGTGCGGCTGGCCGACGGGACCTGCCTGGTCGGCGCAGCGCACGACGCCGGGGTGGGGACGTTCTTCGCCCAGGACCGCGGAGTCGGCGGCGACGCGCAGTTCACCGCGGCCGAGGGGATGACCGACCTCGACCAGGGGCGTGTGCGACGGGTCGCGCAGGCTGCGTATGACGCGCTCGACCTGCGCGGCATCGCGTGTGTGAGCGTGGTCCTGGACAGCCCGCGCGTGCGTGTGCTGGCCATCGATCCCGACCCGAGGCTTGACCCCGGCTCTCGGGCCATGGCCGCCTTTGCGGCCGCCGGCTGGTCCGGGGCGGATGTCCGGGCGGCCGCGCGGGGATACTGAGGCTGGCCATGGACTCTTCGACACCGCACGCGCCCTCATCACCCATGCCTGCGCACCACCCTGGGCCAGCGCCCAGCGCACCCTCCCCTGGCGGCCTGCCATCGGCCTACGCAACAGACCTCCCCAGGGGCGGTGTGACCGAGTGGCGCAACCGCTGGACGCAGACCCGGCGGCCGGGCTATCCCCCCTTCTGGGTGGCACCTCTCCTGGCCAGTGCGGTCCTGGGTGTGGGCTTCTTGTCGGGCCTCCTGCTGAGCGCGCGGTCCAGTGGCGTGGGCCTGTTCGGCCTGGTGACCTTTCTCGGGGTCTGGCTGGCCATCGCCTCCACGGTGCTGCTCTTCGACCGGATCCCGGCGCTCGGCCTGGCCATCCTGAGCGGCCTCGGCATGTTTTGCCTCGTACTCGGGACGGCGCCGCTCATCGAGACCTGGCTCGCCGCGCTCGTCCTGCTCTTCGGTGCCGCCGCGTATGGCCGGCGGGTCACCATGGTGCTCAGCGGGCTGGGGCTGATCGCCGTCCCGGCCGCAGTGATCAGCCTGCGCGCCCTGGCCCGATACGGCCCGTCCGTGGTGTGGGAGCACGTCCGGACGGCGCCGACCGGCAGCACGCTGCGCCTGATCCTCGATCAGTTCATGCACTCCGGCGCCGGTCAGAGCCTGGTGACCCTCGGGGGACCGCTGGTGATCGGCTGGGCGTGCGGTCTGGCCATGCGCAGCGTGGTCCGTTCGCGGCAGGCCCGCGCGCGCGCTGAGGTGGCGCGCGACGAGGCGACGCGGGAAGCGGCATACGCGCAGGAGGTCGCCGACCTGCGGGCCGGTCAGGCGCAACTCGCGCGGGATGTCCACGATGTCGTGGGGCACTCGCTGGCCGTGATCCTCGCCCAGGCGCAGTCGGCGCAGTATCTCGGCGACGACGAGGTCGAGAAAATGCGCGAGACGCTGGGGCATGTCGCGGATTCCGCCCGCCGCTCGCTCGGCGACGTGCGCGGCGTCCTCGCCGGGACCCGCGATCCGCGGGCGGCCACGCCGACGGACGGGCTCGGATCACTGATCGGCGGCGTGCGCGCCGCGGGGAACGAGGTCGTGGACCGCACCGACGGCTCCCCGCGGCCGCTGCCGCCCGAGATCGACCAGGTCGCCTACCGGGTGCTGCAGGAGATGCTCACCAATGCGCTCAAGCACGGCCGCACCGGCGGGCCGGTCTGGGTGCGGCAGATCTGGCCGCCGGACAGCCCGCACGCGCTGGTCCTGGAGGTCCACAACCTTATCGAGGCCCGGCCCACCGGCCCGCAGACGGCGGGCGGCGGGATCGGCCTGGAGTCGATGCGCCACCGGTTGGAGTCGATCGGCGGCCGGTTGACGTTGGATAGCATCCCGACGTCGGAGGGGGTCATGTATGCGGCGACCGCCACCCTCCCGCTGCGTGCCGCCGAAGTCGAAGGGGATTGACCGTCGTGGCCATTCGAGTCCTGCTGGTGGATGATCAGGAGCTCTTCCGGGCCGGTATTGCCCGCATCCTCGCTGCTCAGGACGGCATCGAGGTCGTCGGCGAGGCCGCCGACGGTCTCGAGGCTGTGGCCCTGGTCGATGAGTTGACTCCCGATGTCGTGCTGATGGATATCCGTATGCCCGTGATGGACGGCGTCGAGTCGACTCGCCAGATCTTCGCGCCGGCGCGGGTGGCGGCTCGTGCAACCCCGGTGCGCGTCGTCGTGCTCACCACCTTCAATCTCGACGATCGTGCCGCGACGGCGATCCGCTACGGCGCTAGCGGCTTCCTGCTCAAGGATGCGACACCCGCGATGCTGCGGGAGGCCATTCATACGGTCTATGCCGGCAACGCCGTCCTCGCACCGACCGACTTGGCCACGCTGCTGGACGGGAAGTTCCAGGCCCCCAAGCCACTGCCGGCGGGCTTCGGGCAGTTGACCGAGCGCGAGCGGGAGGTCTTTGTCGCGGTCGCTCGCGGGCTCTCGAATGCCGAGATCGCGGCGCAGTTGTTCGCGAGCGAGTCGACGGTCAAGACCCATCTGGGGGCCGTGCTGCGCAAGTTGGGTCTGCGCGACCGCGTGCAGGTGGTCGTCTTCGCCCACGAGCACGGGCTCGCGGACGGCTGAGGCGTCGGAGCCGGCTGGCACCGCTGTGGCGAGGCCTTCCAAGGACCGGGCCAGCTCCATCGCGTCCTCGACCGTCACGCTCGAGCGCGCCAGCAGCAGGCCGGTGATGCGCAGCGACCGCAGCAGATCGGGGACGCGCGGGGCCTCGGGGTTCTCGAGCAGGCTGATGACCGTCGGGTTGTCGGCGTTGAGCACGAGGGTGGGCAGGCGGCGGCGCGTGCCCTTGGTGTGGCGGCCGGCCACCACAGGACGGGGCGGTGCGCCGGGGCGAAATGAGCGACCTCGACGGCGACCGAATTGGGCCCGAAGGTCTCGTCGGCGGCCTTGACCAGGCGCGAGCCGCGGTCGATATCGACATAGGGCTCGGGGCGGGCGAGGTGGGCGATTTCGAAGCGGGCCATCTCCACGAAGCGCTCGCCTTCGGTGGTGTTGATGACCTGCAGCAACTCGGCCTCGTGCGCCCCGCTCGCGTTGATGACGAGGGATTCGGCGTGGACCGCAACATCCCGGACGGCTTCGTAGGCGTCGGAGTCCACGACATACGGCAGCGTGGACTGGTCGAGCGCCAGGAGTTGGTCGATGGTGCGCTGGCCCAGGGTGGTCTCGAAGGGCAGCGTGGTCAGCGGCAGGTCGCGGTTGTCGATGCCCGAGACGGCGAGCGCGCGCAGACCGGTCGCGTGCAGCCGGACGATGTCTTGATAGACGTCCGCGTGCAGCCCGTGGACCATGATCAACTCGCCGAGCAGGCGATTGCCGAGTCGTTCACGGACCAGCTGGAGGGAGGTGGTCTCCTGCAGCGACTCGCGGGAGGCCGTCAGCGGCAACTCGCCGGCGTCGATGACCGCGCGGCAGAAGAAGGCCCACTCGGGGATCAACTGATCGACGTTGTCGGCGACGAGCATGCCGTTGGAGTAGATCCGGTCGCCCGTGCGCTGCCCAGGAGCCGCGGTGTAGGGCAGGACGAAGCCCAGGCCGCCTGACAGTGAGCAAGGAGGAGTCGAGGGGAACGATGCCCATCACCTCGAAGCCGAGCCGCTCGCGGCACCAGGTGAGTTGCTCCTCGATCGTGCGCTCCCAGGGCGGGGTGTTCAAGGAGAGCAGATCGCCCTTGATGCGGACAGGCACATCGAGAATCTCGGCGAAGTCGCTGGTCAGCTTGCGCGTTGTGGACTCATTGCACCACTCGAGATCACCGTGCCGCGGCTGGATCCGGACCTCGGTGCCCGGCTGGTCCAGCGGCGTCTCGCTCTCGCCGATGGTGAAGGTGCCGTCCACGCGGCCGATCCACAAGATCGTGGGCGCATCCGGTGTCTTCGCCGAGCGGGAGCGGACCCCGACGGTGTCCGCCACGAGGAATCAGGAGAGCAGGCCGATGCCGAACTGGCAGAGGAATTTGCGCCGGGCGACGGCGAAGTCGTCCCGCTTGGACGAGCCGCCGATGGTGGCCAGGAGCGAGCGCATTTCGGCATCCGTCAAGCCGATCTCGTTGTCTCGCACGACCATCGGGGCGAAGTTCTCGGACGGCACCACCTCGATCGCCGGAACCAACGCGGGGTCCAGGCGACGGCGTGCCTCGATCGCATCCCGGGCATTCTGCAGCAGCTCGCGCAGGTAGACGCGCTCGCTGCTGTACAGATGATGGCTAAG
>NZ_DAOQZV010000248.1:0-4408 GCF_035343835.1 Nostocoides sp.
CTTCTCCCGTGACCGGCCCCCGATACCTAAACTCTGCTAGCAGACGTTAGGTGACCTACAGCAGGGTCTACCCTGCTCGACGTCACCTAACGTGTGTTAGCAGGGTTTAGGAACTGGCGCTGGTCTCCCAGAGGGCGGCCACGGCGGTGTTGAGGATGCCGAGCACGCCGGCGTAGTCGATGAGCTTGCTGTCGCCGGAGCCGCGCCGGGCGCGGGCGGCGGCCGTCTCCGCACACGCGGCGCAGGCGAGGGCGATGGCCAGCTTGACCCCGATCTTGGCGTGGTTGAGCGGGTCCTTCTGGGACTCGTGAATGCCGACCAGGGCGAGCCCGGTGAGGATCTGAAAGCGCGCTCCCCACACCACGACCGAGAGGCCGCGACCGGACTCCACACCGCGCACTCGCAGGCTGATCCAGCCGCCGACGATCGCCGCCATCCCGATCAGATGGATGAGGACAAGGACATTGGTGAGGATCTCCACGGGCGCCAACTTAAGCGAGAAGCCCCCGAGACCCGCGCAGGCCCGCCGACCAATGGCTGGTCAGCGCGCCTGCCACTGCTGCTCGGCCCGCACCTCGGTCAACGCCGCGGCCGAGCCGTCCGGCAGGTCGAGCACCCAGTCCCCCAGCCCGCGCCGGGTGGTGGGGGCGTCCCCGTCGACGAAGGCCTCGGCCACGTCGGCGTCCAGCCAGACCGTCCCGCCCGCGGGCAGGTCGAGTTGGATGGAGGGGTCACCCTCGGCGCTGAGCAGCGCGGGCCCGCTCACCACCACCCGCCCCGCCGAGACCGTATGCCGTCCGGTCGCCAGCGCCGTCGTCTCCCCACCGCGCGTCAGCACCTCCACCACGCCCGGGTCGACGTCGCTGACCACCTCCTGGCCGGCGATCCGCAGCCGGCGCGGCAGGGTCAGGCAGCCGGCGACAGGCGGCGGGGCGGGGTGCCGGTCGAGTTCGCGGACCCAGCCGAAGCACAGCGCGCCCGAATCGTCGGCAACGATCTGCGGGGCATAGAAGCTGCGCCCATGATCAAGCTCACCGATTGTCGACGCCACGAAATGCGGTGCACCAGACTCCGATTCGAGCCGGCCGACGGCCCACATCACTTCTTCGAGCTGCCGGTCGCGCTGCACCGAGACGACCAACGCCGCCGCGTCGCCGTCCACGATCAGCTGCGGGCACTCCCAGATCTCGCCTTCCGGGATCGCGTCGAGGACCGGATCGGAGTGCTGCGCGACAATCCCCTCATAGCGCCAGGCCAGGATGTCGTCGCAGGAGAATCGCAGGACAGCGGCCTCACGTCCCTCCAACTCGGCCCCCAACAGCGCCCAGCGCCGGCCCTCGAAGGTGAAGACATAGGGGTCTCGCATGACGACCACCCCGAGCTCGGTCGGGGTCTCGGCCACGACGATCGGATCCGACCAGGCGAGGAGATCCGGGCTGCCCCACCGCAGGCATACGGTGCTGTGCGGGGTCTCGCCGGCGATGCCGGAATAGACCACCGCTGGCCGGCCGAGGTCTCGGGCGAAAACACCGGACCAGCACCCGCCCGCGTCCGGCCCGCCCGCGGTCGGCCCGAAGGCGACCGGGTGCTCGGTCCACGACGCGAGATCCGAGCTGGAGACATGACCCCACTGGATATTGCCGTGGACCGGTGCCGCGGCGTTGTGTTGGAAGAAGACGTGCCAGCGATCGCCGTAGCGCGTCACTCCGTTGGGGTCGTTGAGCCAGCCGTAGCCGGGGCGAATGTGATATTCGGGCAGAGCGTGGCGCACTAGATGAGCTTACGGCCCATCGCCCACGCGGTGAGTTCGTGCCGGGACGACAGTTGCAACTTGCGCAACACCGAAGACACATGCGTCTCAACGGTTTTCACCGAGATGAACAACTCGCGCGCGACCTCCTTGTATTGATACCCCCGTGCGATCAGGCGCATCACTTCACGCTCGCGCTGGGAGAGCCGGTCCAGCTCTTCATCGACCTCGGCGATCTCGCCGGCCGCAACACCGAAGGCGTCGAGCACGAAGCCCGCCAGCCGCGGCGAGAACACGGCATCCCCGTCCGCGACCCGCTTGATCGCCGCCGCCAGATCGGTCCCGGTGATCGACTTGGTGACATAGCCGCGCGACCCGGCGCGGATCACCGCGAGCACATCCTCCGCCGCATCCGAGACCGACAGCGCGAGGAAACGCACGGGCACGCCCCGGCGGCTGTCGACCGCGACGCACCCCTGGAGCACGTCGACACCGCCGCGGCCATTGCCCCCGGGCAGGTGCACATCGAGCAGGACCACATCGGGCAGTTCGGCGCGGATCACCTTGATGGCGGTGTCGACGTCCGCGGCCTCGCCGACGATGTCGAGCAGGCCGGGCGCCACTTCGGTCAACTCGGCGCGCACTCCGGTGCGGAACATCTTGTGGTCGTCGACGAGGACGACACGCACTGGCGTGGTGGGGGCGGGAGCAGTTTTCATCAGTTTCCTCCGGTGGGGGCCGCGGCCACGCGCGGCAGGGTCAAGGTCCATTCGGTGCCCGGCTCGAGCCGGCGCACCTTCGCGTTGCCGCCGACGCGCGTCATCCGGCCCTGGATCGACTCGCGCACGCCGAGCCGATCCTCGGGGATGGCATCGAGATTCAGGCCCGGGCCGTGGTCGCGCACAAAGGCCTCGATCCGGTCCGGTCCGCACTCGACATAGGCCGCGATCGGCGCGGCCCCGTGGTTGGCGGCGTTGAGGAGCGCCTCGCGCAGCGCCCGCACCATCGCCTGCACATGCTCATCCAGCGGGCAGTCCCCCGTGACGACCACATCGATCGGTATGCCGTGGGCGACCTCGACCTCATCGATCACCTCCGCGAGCGCGCCGCTGAGCGTCGTCTGATCCACACTGCCGCCACCGTAGAGATAGGTGCGCAACTCGCGTTCCTGCACGCGGGCGAGCGTGGCGACGCGGGTGGCGTCGCCGGCTTGGCGTTGGATCAGCGCCAAGGTCTGAAGCACCGAGTCGTGCAAGTGGGCGGCGATATCGGCCCTTTCGTCCGCGAGGGCACGGGCCGTCCGGGCTTCCCCGACGTCGTGGAGCAGCCGCAGCACCCAGGGCGCCAACAGCAGGGTGAACCCGAGCAAAACCACCACGGTGGCGAGGACGATGTCCCAGGCCTCCGCGGCCGATGTCCCCCCGCTGAGCGTCACGACGGTGCCGACGACGACGGCGATCAGGCCACCGGCCAGGCGCGCGAGGGCCGGCCATCCCGAGCGCCGGCCGAGCCAGCGATCGCGTTGTGCCACATCGGCACTCGCGAGCCCGATCACCGCGATGATCGCCAGGATCAGGATCGGCGTGAGAAGGCCCAGGCCCCGGCCGGAGCGGGGCAGGATCGAGGTCGCCCCGACAACGGCGACCATCGCGATACCGATCCACATCGCTGCCGGTCCCGCCTGCCGGAGACTCCATCGCTGGCCGGCGGTAGCCGCGCCCGAATCCGCCTCCTGCGGCGTCAGCGTCCAGAGCAGGATGTAGCCGACGACTCCCGGGCCCGCCAGAATGAGCACGGCGACGAAGCCTCGCACCCACGCGACGGGCAGGCCGAGATGTTCGGCGAGCCCGGCACACACGCCGGCCAGGACGCGCCCGTGGGCGGGACGCACCATCCGCGGCGGGTCGGCGACCTCCGCGGTCGGCGGCACGGCATACGGGATGGGCACAGGGCAAGTCTCGCCCACCGGCACGGCCCGCCGCGCCGGACGCCGCCATTTCGGGGGACCGCCCAGGGTGCGTTCAGGGAGGCCTCGCATCCCGCGCCCACCGAGCCCGGGTGAGGATGGCCTTATGACTGACCCCACTGCGCCGCCATCGCCGCCCCCGGCCGGCACGTCGGCGCAGAACGACTACGACCGGCTGTTCGCCGACCTCTTCGGCGCGATCGATCGACTCGGCGTCCGACGCGTCACGCGCTCCGATGCCTGGGTCGGGGGAGTCTGCGGCGGCCTGTCGCGTCGCTTCGGCATCGACCCGGCGGTGATCCGCGTCGGCGTGATCGTGCTGACCATGATCTCGGGCGCGGGCCTGGTGGCGTATGCCCTGGCGTGGCTGCTGCTGCCGGCCCCCGACGGCCCCGGCATCATCGAGGCCGAATCGGACACCAGCACAGGCCGGATCGTCACCGGCAGCGTCTTGGCCGTCGGCGGGCTGCTCCTGATCGGCGGGATCGTCAACACCCTGCTCAGCGGCGGGATAGTGGGGTCCGGTTCCGCCACCGGCGCGATCGTCCTGATGGGCCTGCTCGCGGCCGGAGGCTTCGTCGTGGCCCGCCGCCGCGGATTGCTCCCGTATGCCGGCATGCCCACCGCCGCGACGTCCCCCACCGACGCGCCATCGCCCACCGACGCTCCCACACCGACCGCGCGCACCGCCA
>NZ_DAOQZV010000249.1:0-4402 GCF_035343835.1 Nostocoides sp.
CGGGGGGCGCCGGCCCCGCAGGGTCGCCTCCCTCCGGCGGGAATGCCCCGCTGGCCGACTTCACCAGTCCCCTGCCGCGCATCACCTACTCCCCCAAGCCCGATGGCCGTCCCGACCCCGGTGAGGTGGTGTGGGCGTGGGTGCCTTTCCAGGAGGACCCCGCGCGCGGCAAGGATCGGCCGGTGCTGCTGATCGCGTGGGATGGCCCGTGGCTGTTGGCGTTGCCGATGACCAGCAAGGACCACGATCGCGACGCCGCTCAGGAGCGCGCGCAGGGGCGGATCTGGGTGGATATCGGGTCCGGCGCGTGGGACGCACGCGGGCGCGCCTCCGAGGTCGGCGTGCACCGGATCCTGCGTGTGGACCCCTCCGCGATCCGGCGCGAGGGTTCCGTCCTGGAGCAGCAGCCGTTCGAGGCGGTGGTCGCCGCGCTCGTGGGTGTTCACGGGTCCGGCCGCTGACGGCGACACCGCTCGGTCAGGGACGCCAGCGCGCGACGAGTTCGTCGAAGTAGGCGTCCAGGTCGGGCTCAACACGGCATACGTCCTGCTCACGATGCCAGCGGACGATCTCTCGCGCTCCTTGAGCAAAGGTGGTCTCCGCGTGCCAGCCCGCCGCGAAGGTCCGGATCTTAGAGTTGTCGAAGACCATCGACTGCGCCTTGTCGCCCAGCAGGCTGCCGGTCAGTTCCGGCCGGCCCTCGCAGATCGCCTCCGAGGCGACGGGGACCAGATGCGCCTCCACACCGGCGGCCGCGGCGAGTGTCGTGAAGAGCGCGTTCCAGGTCAGCGCGGTGTCGGCGGTAATGTGCACCGCCTCCCCGTATGCCGTTGGCTCCCCCAGCAGGGTCGTGAAGGCGCGCGCGAAATCACGCGCGTGGGTCACGGTCCACAAGGAGGTGCCGTCGCCGGGAACGACGACTGGTGCCCCGCGCAGCAGTCGTTCCACCGCGGTCCAGCCGCCGAAGAGCGGCGGGCTGGTCGCGTCATACGTGTGGGATGGGCGCACGATCGTCATCGGGAGTCCGTCGTCGCGATAGCGCTGAACGAGCAGGTCCTCGCAGGCAATCTTGTTGCGGGAGTAGTCCCACAACGGATTGCGTAGGGGTGTGGACTCGGTGACCGGCAGCCGCGAGGGCGGCGTCTGATAGGCCGACGCCGACGAGATAAAGACATAGTGCCCGCAGCGACCGGCGAGTTGATCGAGGCTTTGACGCACATTGTCCGGATGGAAGGCGAGGAAGTCGGCGACGACGTCGAAGCGGCGACCCCCCAAGGCGTGGGCCACCCAGTTGCTGTCGCGGACGTCGGCGTGCATGACCTCGACCCCATCGGGCAAGGCACGGCTCGGCGTCTGTCCGCGGTGGAGGACGCTGACCGTATGCCCGGCCCGCGCCGCCTCGCGGGCGCACGCGGAACTGATCACTCCCGTCCCGCCGTAGAAGAGGACGCTCAGGCCAGCGGCAGCATTCATACGTCGGGACGGTACCGGGCGTCCGCGACAAAGGGCCGGCGCCCGGATCGATCGAGGCCAACACGCCAAGAAGTCGAGCGACTCCTCGACGTGTTGGCCATCTCGATCGGTGTCGGCGTGCCGTAGCCCGCGCGGGGACAGTCAGCGGCCGAAGCCCCGGCTGTTGAGGTCCTGGAGGAGGCCCTCGTTGATCACCGCGTAGATCCCGCGGATCTCGCCGTCCAGCTCCTTGAAGTCGATGGCGCCGTGCAGGTCCGGGACTTCCATCTGGGCGAGCGCCGAGAGCACGCTGCTGCGGATCTGCGCGTCGAGGCGTTCTTCGAGGATCGGCGTCAACTGCAGACCGCCGAGGTCGACCGTGAATTTGCTGCCACTCATCGTGGTGTTCCTTCCTGTGATGGGTCGGCCGAGGCCGGTGCCCCGGACGCTCTGGTGACCACCGGGCAGATCCGGCAGGCGTCGCGCCCGTCCTGGGCGAACCAGCGGCAGCTCGCGCGGATGGCACATCGGGGCAGTTCATCGGCTTGGTACTGATCAGCGACCACGTCCCGCAGCCGGCCGATGAGTGAACACTGCCCCGATGGCGGGCCGGCGGATGACCGGTCGGAAGACGGACTGCTGCTGTCGGGTGGCGGGTCAGCGCGCCAGTGCCCACAGCCGCCGCGCGCGCACGGGGCCGCGAAGCGGAAGTCGGTTGACGCGCGGTCCCGGACCGCGGCGACGAAGTCCGCGTCCGCGGTGAGTTGGCCGGGCAAATAGCCGATCGTCCCATCCGCGCGTCGGATGCCCAGGACGATCACGCCCGGCTCGGCCGCGGCGCTCGGGCAGAGCAGGTCGCGTTGTGCCATGTCGCACCTCCCGTTGGTCTCTCTCTAGTCAGAGAGCAGGACGGCGTCAGCGGTGATACATGCGCGTTGTCGGCCGACGGGGGCAAAGCACAAGGCCACCCAACCCCGTGGGGTGGGTGGCCTTCGCCGAACGACGGGCAAGCCTCAGAGGGAAGCGGCCTTCTTGGCCATCGCCGACTTCTTGTTGGCGGCCTGGTTCTTGTGGATGACGCCCTTGGCGACAGCCTTGTCGAGCTTCCTCGACGCGGCCTGGAGAGCGGTCTTGGCCGCCTCCACGTCGCCCGAGGCCGCAGCCTCGCGGAACTTGCGGACGAAGGTGCGCACCTCGGACTTGACCGCCTTGTTGCGCTCGGTCCGGGTGCGGTTGGTCTTGATCCGCTTGATCTGGGACTTGATATTTGCCACGAACTATCTTTCTGGTTGGTCGGTATGCCGTTGAGGGCGGCAGGCCTCCTCGGGACCGGCGTGGGGATACCTTGCGGAGGATGCCTGGGTGGTGCTTCGTGCGCGCACGACCTTGCGCGCACGCAAGGAGCAAATTTACCAGTGCGGGCGGGCGGCCCCAAACCGACGGGGTCAGCGCCGGCCGGCTCGCTCGCCGGCGATCGTCAGGATGGCGCGTTCGACGGCGTACACCGGGTCGCGCCCACCGCCCTTGACCTCGAAATCGGCCGCCGCGACGGCCTGAATGCAGCGTCCCAGGGCCGGGCCGTCCCAGCCGTTGAGGGCACGGCGCGCGCGATCGACCTGCCAAGGCGCCATCCCGAGATCCCGCGCCAGGTCGGCCGAGCGTCCGGAGCCGGCGGAACCCACACGGACCAGTTGGCGCAGCTGGCCGGCGAGGACGGCGACGATAGGAACGGGATCGAGGCCGGTGCCGAGAGCGTGACGCAGCAGGCGGAGGGCCTCACCCGCATCGCCGGCGATGGCCGCGTCGGCGACACGGAACCCCGTGGCCTCGACCTTGCCCCCGTGATAGGTGAGGACGACCTGCTCATCGATCGTGCCGGTCGTGTCGTCGACCAGCTGCAGGCATGCGGCGGCCAACTCGGCGATGTCGTTGCCGACGGCCTCGATGAGCGCCCGGACGGCCCCCGTGGTCGCCTTCCGCCCGGCGCGCCGGAACTCGTTGACGGTGAAGTCCTGTTTGTCGCGGTCGGTCTTGATGGCCGGAGCGTCGATCACGCGGGCCTTGTGATGCTTGAGCGTGTCGACGATCTTCTTGCCGCGGTTGCCGCCTTTGTGGATGACGATGATCCGCAACTTGTCCTCGGTATCGGGGATGACAGCGAGCAGGTCGTTCTGGAATGCCTCGCCGCCCTCGTCCGCATCGGCGACCACGACGGTCTTGGCCTCGCCGAACAGACTGGGGCTGGCCGCCATCGTCAGTTGGCCCGCCTCATACCCCTGGGCCGAGAGCCGGATGACTTCGGCCTCCGGCTGGGCGATGCGGACCTCGGCAAGGGTCTCGGCGAGGGCGCGGTCGATGAGCACCGTCTCGGGCCCGTGAATGAGCACGAGCGGAGGCACGCGGCTCGGGACGGTGACGGGCGCGGTCATACGTCCGAGCTTGCCATGTGGCACCGACAACGGGGCCGGGCACGCTGGCCTCACGAGCTACCGGCGCGGCCAACGGGGTGATCGCGCCACGTGCCGCCGGCGATCGGTGCGTCGACGAGCGGCGGGCGTGGCCGCGCCTTAATCGAAACTGAGTTGCGGCTCGGTGGTGGCCTGCAGGCCCAGACCGTCGAGGCGGGCGGCGATGATCTCCTCCGGCAGTTCGAGAGACTCGGCGAGTTCCCCCAGCGTCAGGCCCATCTCCACACCGTCGCTCAACTCCTCGTCGTCCTGCTCAGTCCACGGGTGTCCCTGGGTGACCGCCGTGCGCGCGTTCTCCGGCGGGGGCGGAGCGGGAGCCTGCGGGCCGGCGGGAGCGTTCGGCCGGGCGTGCGCAGCCCCGTCGGCATCGACCTGCTCAGCGCCCCCAGGGGCGAGGCCGCCGCCGAGTCCGCCTTCGTAGTTACCCGATCCCGGCGGGCCCTGAAGTTGTTTGCTTCCGCGCGGACCCACGATATTGATCG
>NZ_DAOQZV010000250.1:0-4393 GCF_035343835.1 Nostocoides sp.
CCGCAGGGTGCGCACGCCGCGCGGCAGGTCGCCACTGCACGTCAGGCCATCGAGCGCCGGCACCCGCGCGCGGGCGCCCGTGGCAAGCACGAGTTGGTCGTAGCGCGTGCGTCGCCCGTCACCGGTGATGACGACACGGTCCTCGCGGTCGATCGCGGTCACCGCCACTCCCGGGTGGACGGTCAATCGGGGGTCGCTCGCCTGCGGCATCCCGATAGCACTGAAATCCCTTGTGCCGGAAACGACATCGCTGAGCAACACGCGGTTGTAGGGGTGCCCGGCCTCCGCGCTGAAATGGTCGATCGTGTAGCGGCCGGCGTGGTCCGCAGCGAGCAGATCGGCGGTGAAGCGGGACCCGACCATCCCATTGCCGATGACGACGAGGCGAGTCATGCGATGACCTCCAGTTCGGGGACGGCAGCGGGCACACGCGCGATCGAGGCGGCGCACACCTTGAAGTCAGGCATCCCGGAGACGGGATCGGTGCGGTCGTTGGTGAGCCGGTTGGCGCTGCCGAGCCCACCCCAGTGAAAGGGCATGAAGAGCGTGTCCGGCCGCTGGTCCGCGGTGACCCTCGCCCGCACGTATGCCGTGCCCCGCCCGGTCGTGACGGCGACGAGATCGCCCTCGGCGATGTCGTGGACGTCGGCGAGTAGGGGATGCAGGGCGACGAAGGGTTCGGGAGCCGAGGCCACGAGTTCGGCGACCCGTCGGGTCTGGGCGCCGGACTGGTAGTGATGCAGCAGGCGCCCGGTCGTCAGATAGAGCGGTGCACCGGCGCGGACATTGTCGGCGGGCTCGGCATACGTGACGGAGACAGCTCGGGCCCGCCCGCTCGGCCGGGGGAAGCCGTCCAGGAAGGGCCGGGGTGTGCCATGCCCGCCGTCCGGGACGGCGCTGGGGTCAGGGGCGTCGGGGACCGGCCAGTAGCAGCCGTGGCCGGCGGCCTCGGTGGCGTCGATCAGGTCGTGCGTGAGCCCGCTGTAGTCGGCGACGCCGCCGTGGCTGGCCTCGGCAAGCTCGGCGAAGACGGTGGCCGGCTCGGTCGGCCAGGTGCTGGGCGCGCCGAGCCGGGAGGCCAGCTCGGCCCAGATCCACAACTCCGACCGCGCCTCGCCGGGAGGCTCGATCGCCTTGCGGCGGCGCAGGATTCGACCTTCCAGGTTGGTCATGGTGCCGTCCTCCTCGGCCCACTGGGTGACTGGGAGGACGACATCGGCAAGCAAAGCCGTCTCGGACGGCACCACATCGGCAACGACGAGCAGATCGAGAGCGCGCAGACGCTCGGTGACCCGCTCGGCATTCGGAGCGGAAACGACCACATTGGAGCCGTGGACCAGCAGTGCCCGTGGGCCACCGCTCGTGCCCAACCGACGCAACAACTCCACGGCCGGCACGCCCTTGCCCGGGATCACCTCGGGGTCGACGCCCCAGACGCCGGCGACGTAGGCGCGTGCGGCCGGGTCCTCGATGCTGCGATACCCCGGCAGCTGGTCGGCCTTCTGGCCGTGCTCGCGGCCACCTTGCCCATTGCCCTGCCCGGTCAGCGCCCCATAGCCGCTGCCGGTTCGCCCCGGAAGCCCCAGGGCAAGAGCGCAATTGATCGCGGCCGTCACAGCCGCCGTGCCCTGGCTGGACTGTTCCACGCCACGACCGGTCAAGATGTAGGCACCGCGACCGCCGTGCACAGGCGCGGCGGCAGCCAGCCGCCGGACAGCACTCTGGAGATCGATCACCGGCACGCCGCAGACCTGCTCGACGCGCTCGGGCCACCACAGGCCGACGGACGCCGCAACCTCCTCGAAGCCCTCGGTGCGGGCCTCCACATAGGCCCGGTCGATAAGCCGCTCGGCCAACAGCAGGTGCAGCATGCCGAGCAGCAGCGCCAGGTCGGTGCCGGGGCGCGGGGCCAGATGCAGCCCGGAGCCGTCCTCGGTGAGCGCCGCAGTTGCGCTCCGGCGCGGGTCCACCACGATCAAGCCACCCCGGCCACGCACCGGAGCGAGGTGACGCACGAAGGGCGGCATCGTCTCGGCGGGGTTGCTCCCGAGCAGGAGGATGGCGTCCGCTCCGCCGAGATCGGCCAGCGGAAAGGGCAGGCCGCGATCGAGGCCGAAGGCGCGATTGGCACCGGCCGCCGCACTCGACATACAGAAGCGACCGTTGTAGTCGACGAAGCGCGTGCCCAATGCCAGGCGCGCGAATTTGCCCAACTGGTAGGCCTTTTCGTTGGTCAGCCCGCCACCGCCGAAGACAGCCACAGTGTCCTTGCCGTGCTCGCGCTGCATATCTCGGATGGTCGCGGCGATGTGGTCGAGGGCAACCTCCCAGGACACCGGGACCAGCTCCCCGCCGTTGCCGCGGAGCAACGGGCGGGTGAGCCGGTCCGGTGCCGTGACGACTCCGGTGCTGCTCCAGCCCTTCTGGCACAGGCCACCACCATTGGTCGGGAAGTCCCGCGCCTGCACGGTGAGCCCGGTCGCCGCGGTCAGCCGCATCGCGCACTGGAGCGCGCAGTAGGGGCAGTGGGTCGCCGCACTCGCGGCCGGCCGAGGCGTTCCGGGCATGATCAGACCTTCGCCGTGTGCGCGGCGGTGCCGCGGCGAGCGTAGACGGCATAGGTGAGGACGGCCATCACGGCATACGTGCCGATGAAGACCCAGAGTGCGGGCTTGATCGAACCGGCTTGCGCCAGTGAGTATTTGAATCCCTGGGGGATGAGGAAGCCGCCGTAGGCGCCGATCGCGCCAGCGATGCCGATGCAGGCGCCGGCCATCCGTCGGGCCTTTGGCAAGGTGTCGGCGCTCGTGCCGAGGCGGAAGACCGCGGGGATCATCCGATAGGTCGCGCCATTGCCGATGCCGGACCCGGCGAACATCGTGAAGAAGGAGATGAGGAAGAGGACGAAGCTGTGCCGGCCCAGCGCGACGATGGCGCCGAAGGCACCGAGCGCCATGATGCCGAAGGAGGCGATCGTCAGCTTCGCACCGCCGACGCGGTCGGCGACGATGCCGCCGAGGGGGCGCAGGAGGGCGCCGATGATGGCCCCGGCAAAGGCGATATAGGGCGACTTCTCCGGGAACTGCGACTTCAGCAGGGTGGGGAAGGCGGCCGAATAGCCGACGAAGGAGCCGAAGGTGCCGATGTAGAGGAAGGAGATCAGCCACGTGTGGTTCACCCGCAGCGCCCCGCGGTAGGCCGACAGGTCAGACCGAGCAGCATCGAGGTTGTCCATGGCGCGCCAGGCCAGGACGGCCGCGATCAGGGCCAAGGGGACGAAGATCAGGCCGGCGCGCTCGAGGTGGATGCCGGCGCCGATCGCGATGATGAGCGGGACGACCATCTGAACGATCCCGGTGCCGAGGTTGCCACCAGCGGCGTTGAGCCCCAACGCCTTCCCCTTCTCCGCCTCTGGATAGAAGAAGGAGATATTCGTCATCGAGGAGGCGAAGTTGCCGCCGCCGAAGCCGGCGAGCGCGGCGCAGGCGAGAAGCACGCCATACGACTGCTGGGTCGAGACACCCCAGGCGAGGGCCAGGGCCGGCAGCAACAGCAGGAGACTGGAGATGACCGTCCAGTTGCGCCCGCCGAAGCGGGTGACGGCGAAGGAGTAGGGGATGCGCAAGGTGGCGCCGACGAGCGCCGGCACCGAGACCAGCCAGAACTGCTGGCTCAAGGTGACGTCGATGCCCGCGGCGGGCAGGCGCGGCACGACGACGCTCCACAGCGCCCAGACGCAGAAGCCGAGGAACTCGGCATAGATCGACAGGGTGAGGTTGCGGCGGGCGATGAGGGCGCCGCCGCCGCGCCAGTAGGTCGGGTCCTCGGGATTCCAGCCGTGAATCCACCGGCCGCTGGAGTGCTGCGGACCGATGTGTTGATGCTCGATGTGACGGTCGGGGGTGCCGGTCGGTGTCGGTGACGCCTCAGCCGTGGTCGGCTCGTCGCCGGTGATGGACGTGGTCATCGCGCTCTCCTTGCACAAGGTGGCAGGGGCGCGGGCCGGCTCGGCCGGGCCCGCGAAAGGGTGGGGGCGCCCGCTCTGGCGCTGGTCAGGATCGTGCGTGGCGGGTGTGACAGGGAATGACGGCTCAGGTTTCCGGGGCGTGAAATGGTTTTCAGGCGCTGGCCCTGGCCGTTGTGAATCCACGGTCTCCTCGCCAGGGCCCACGTGCGGGCGGACGGAGCCTGTCGGGGGGCTCATCTAGCCTTGAGCGATGAGCACGGGGCCAGATCTCTTCGGGGCGGCGGCGGCCGAGGCCGGCCCGACCGAGGCCTCCTTGGCGCCGCTCGCCGTGCGCATGCGCCCGCGATCCCTAGCGCAGGTGCGTGGTCAGGCCGAGGTGCTGCGGGTCGGCTCGCCGCTGCGGCGGCTGATCGAGGGCAGCGGCGG
>NZ_DAOQZV010000251.1:0-4379 GCF_035343835.1 Nostocoides sp.
TATGGCTGCGGGGCTTGCCGCCGGGTCGGACTCGGCCGAGGCCTCCGCCTCGGCGGCGGTCGCGGCCGCCTCGTCTGCTGCCACGGGCTCGGGATCGACGGCCGCGGCCTCAACGACGACGCTGTCGGCAACCGGCTCTTCCGCTGCCGACTCATCGGCTGCCGGCTCCTGCTCCGGGTCCACGGGGGCCACGTCATTCGGGGCCACGTCATTCTCCGCAGCGGGGACGTCGGGCTCGGCAGTCGATTCGTCCGGTGCGGTCGCCGCCTCGGCGGCGAGGACGTCGGCAGCGACTGAACTCACGTCAGCCGTCGGCTCGTCCGTCGCCGTCACGTCGCGGTCCGGCGTCGTCGGGGTATCGGTCACTGCTCAGCCCTTCGTCTCGGTCGTCACCGACAAGAAGCTGATGGGGAACGTGGGAGCGACCCCGTTGCCCACCCCTCCGGCGGCGATCTTGTCCACAATATCCAGCCCCTGGGTGACAGTGCCGAAAATTGAGTAGCCCCCCGTGCTAGCGTCAATCGTCGAGTCCTTGTAGACGATGAAGAACTGACCACCATTGCTGTTCGGGTCTGCGGTCCTGGCCATCGCCACGGTGCCCCGCGGATACATCGCGTCCGCGGGCGCATTCTCGATCCCGTAGCCGTATCCCGGTCCCCCATTGCCGGTCCCCGTCGGATCTCCGCACTGGAGCACGAAGATCCCCGAGGTGGTCAAGCGGTGGCAGGGCGCATTTTTCCAATAGTTCTGCTGAGCCAGCTGAACGAAGGACGCCACGGTCGTCGGCGCCTTGGCCCCGTCCAGCGACAGCACGATCCGCCCGCAGTTGGTCTCGATGGTCGCGGTGACCGTCTTGCCGGTGACCTTGGCGATCTGGGCGGCATCCGGTTTGTCCAGCGTGGCGCCGGTGCCCGGGACCGCGGGGGCAGCAATGCACCCGTCGGCCACGGTCGCGGCCAGCCCCGGGGTGCGTGAGGCCGCGGTCGGCTCCGAACCCATCATGTTCACCAGCCAGATCAGGCCGGCAACGAGCGCCAGGAAGACGGCGACCACGGCCGCGATCTGCCGGTTCCGCTGCCGCTGGACCCGCTGCTGCGCAGCATTGTCCTGCTGACGGACGTAGCGCCGTTTGGCCCGCGCGCGCTCCTGCTCCTTGGTCACGGCCGCTAAGTCTAGGCATGCGGCCGGATAGGGTCGGCGGGTGCTGATGATCGCCTTCCCCGCTGCCGCATTCGCGACCAATTGCTATGTCGTCGCGCAAGGCCCCGGGCAGGAGTGCCTCGTCGTCGATCCGGGCATCGGCGTGGTCGAGACGCTGCGCGATGTTTTCTCCGAGCACCGCCTGCGGCCGGCCGCCGTGCTGCTGACCCATGGCCACCTCGACCACGTCTATTCGGTCACTCCCGTATGCCGTTCCACGGCCCCCGCCGTGCTGCCGGCCTATATCCACGCCGACGACCGCTACCGGCTCGCCGACCCGATCAGCCTGCTGGGTCCGGGCCTGGTCGGCATGTTCGAGCAGCAGTTCGGCGCCAAGGCGAGTTGGACCGAGCCTGACGACATCGTCACGGTCACCGACCGCGCCCAGGTGAGTGTCGCGGGCGTGGAGCTGAGTTGTTGGCACGCCCCCGGGCATACGGAAGGGTCGATGATGTTTGGGATCGACGCTGTCCCCGACGGGGTGCCCGCCGATCTGGACCGCACGATGGTCACTGGTGATGTCGTTTTTGCCGGGTCGATCGGGCGCACCGATCTGAGCGGCGGCAGCGACACGGCCATGCGCGAGTCCTTGCGCAATGTTGTTCTCCCCCTTGCCGATTCGACGCTCCTGCTGCCGGGGCACGGCCCCGCGACGACCATGAAAAGGGAGCGCGCCACCAACCCCTACCTGCAAGGATTGGGCGCGTGAGCAAGATCGCCCCCATCTCCGGATTCCCGGAGTACTCCCCGGGCCAGCGCATCGTCGAGCAGCGCTTCCTCGACGTCATCCGGGAGACCTTCGAGTTGCACGGGTTCGCCTCGATCGAGACCCGCGCGATCGAGCCCATCGAGCGGCTGCGCTCCCAGGGCGAGGACGCCGACAAGGAGATCTATGGCATCGCCCGGCTCGCGGGCGGCGACGCCGAGGGCATGCGCTGGGGGCTGCACTTCGACCTGACGGTGCCGTTCGCCCGTTATGTGCTGGAGAACGCCGGCACCTTGGAGTTCCCCTTCCGGCGCTATCAGATCCAGAAGGCGTGGCGCGGCGAACGGCCCCAGGAGGGCCGCTACCGCGAGTTCACGCAAGCCGATATCGATGTCGTGGATGTCGGCACGCTCGCGCCGCACTTCGAGGCCGAGATGCCGCTCGTCGTCGCCGATGTCTTCGAGAAGTTCCCCATCGGGGACTTCGTCATCCAGGTCAACAACCGCAAGCTCGCCAACGGCTTCTATGCCGGGTTGGGCATCACGGATGTCGCCGGGACGCTGCGGATCATCGACAAACTCGACAAGATCGGCCCCGATGCCGTGGCGGATCTGCTCACCGCCGCCGGCTGCACCGCGACCCAGGCGCAGGCTTGCCTCGACCTCGCGGCGATCCGCACCCCCGACCTGGGTTTCGTCGACCAGGTACGGGCCCTCGGCGTCGATCACCCCCTCCTCGATGAGGGTCTGGACGCGCTCGCCGCGGTCATCGAGACGGCGGCGGCCAACGCGCCCGGCCGCGTGGTCGCGGCCTTGAAGATCGCCCGCGGCCTCGACTACTACACCGGCACCGTCTACGAGACCCAGTTGGTCGGCCACGAGGACTGGGGTGCGGTGTGCTCCGGCGGCCGCTACGACGCGCTCGCCTCCGACGGACGCACCACCTATCCGGGCGTCGGCATCTCCATCGGGGTCAGCCGGATCCTCGGGCTGTTGTTCGGTCACGGGCGGCTCGCCGCCACCCGATCGACGCCGGCCTGCGTCTTGGTCGCCGTCACCGACGAGGCGAGCCGGCCAGCCTCCACGGCGGTCGCCACGGCTCTCCGGGCGCGTGGCATCGCGTGCGAAGTCGCCCCGAAGGCCGACAAATTCGGCAAACAGATCCGGTATGCCGATCGCCGCCGCATACCCTACGTCTGGTTCCCGCGTGACGACGGCGACCAGGTCAAAGACATCCGCTCCGGCGACCAAGTGGCCGCCGACCCGGCCGCGTGGACACCACCGGCAGCGGACCTGCGCCCCGACGTCCTCATGGGCGACTGAGCCGGTTCTTATGTCGCGGCGGCTTCGCGCTGAACGGCGCCGGCACCGCGCTGGACGTCGAAGACGCCCTGCACATTGCGCACCGCATTGAGCACGTGTTCGAGATGGGCAGGATCGCCCATCTCGAACATGAAGGTCGAATAGGCCACCCGCCGCTTGGTCGTATGCACCTGGGCACCGAGAATGTTCACGCCATTGTCCGACAGCACCCGGGTGATATCGGCGAGCAGATGATTGCGATCGAGCGCCTCGACCTGAATCTGAACGAGGAAGAGCGAGCCGGCGCGCGGTGCCCACGCAACCTCGATGATCCGCTCGGGGTGCTCGCGCAGTGACTTGACATTTGTGCAGTCGACGCGGTGGACCGCGATGCCGTCGCCGCGAGTGATGAAGCCCAGGATCTCGTCACCGGGAACTGGCGTGCAGCAGCGACGCAGCTTGATCCAGACATCGGCCGTATTCATGCCCTTGACGATGATGCCCGGATCGTCGGTCCGGCGGCGCGCCTCCCGATTGGGGTTCTGCGCCTCGGCCCAATCCTCTTGAATGCCTTCTTCACCGCCGAGCGATTTGATCAGGCGCGAGACGACATGTTGGGCGGAAACCTGGTTCTCGCCGACCGCGGCATAGAGCGCATCGATATCAGCGAACCGCAAGTCCGTGGCGATCCCCGTCAGGGAATCGGCTGTCATCAGCCGCTGCAGCGGCAGGTGCTGGCGGCGCATCGCCCGGGCGATCGCGTCCTTGCCGCGCTCGACGGCCTCGTCGCGGCGAGAGCGCGAGAACCACTGGCGGATCTTGTTGCGCGCCCGCGGCGAGTGCACGAAGGTGAGCCAGTCGCGCGACGGGCCGGCGCCCTCGGCCTTGGAGGTGAGCACCTCGACCACGTCGCCGTTCTCCAGCGGTGACTCCAGCGGCACCAGGCGGCCGTTGACGCGCGCACCGACGGTGCGGTGCCCGACCTCGGTGTGCACGGCATACGCGAAGTCGATCGGACACGAGCCGGCGGGGAGGGCGATGACATCGCCCTTGGGCGTGAAGACATACACCTGACGGGCATTGATCTCATAGCGCAGGGAGTCGAGGAAGTCGGTGGGATCCTCGGTCTCCTTCTGCCAGTCGAGCAATTGCTTGAGCCACTGCATATCGGC
>NZ_DAOQZV010000252.1:0-4350 GCF_035343835.1 Nostocoides sp.
GCAGGCGGCAGGCCCCCGTGACCGGCGCCTGGCTCGCCGCTGAAGGAGTGCGTCCGGACCTAGCGATCGTCTCGCCCGCCGAGCGCGCCCGGGCCACGTGGGCGCTGGTCGCGGCTGAATTGGAGGGCGCGGTGCCGACGCGGATCGAGGAGGCCGCCTACACCTTCGACGGCGACGATCTGCTGGACCTGGTGCGCGCCACACCCGAGGACATCGCCACCCTCGCCTTGGTCGGTCACAACCCGGCGGTCGAGGAACTGCTCGAATCCTTGACCCGCGAGTGGGTCCGTATGCCGACGTCGGCGCTGGCCGTCGTGGAGTTGCCGTCCTGGACGGCCTTGCTGGGTAGCGGGCGGGTCGCCTACGCGGGCCGGCCGGCCGACTGAGCGGGCGCCATCCGGATATGGGGTCATTGGGGTGTCACGTGCGGGGCCTGGCCTGGCGCGATGGTGAGCTGATCGATGACGATGTCACCGCGGAGGAGGTCGCGGATGTGGCGCGCGCTGATGGCGCGATTGCCTGGGTCGACCTGCTGCGCCCCAGCGCCGCAGACCTGACGGCCCTGGCCGAACGCCTCGATCTGGCACCCACAGCGGTCGACGACATCCTCAGTGCGCACGAGCGGCCGAAGGTCACCAGGCACGGGCGCATTCTCTACTTCACTGTCTACTCCGCGCCCTTGGTCACCGACACCGAGCACCCCGCGGAGGAACGTCTAGTGACCAATCGCATCTCCGGGCTGGTCCTGCCGAATATGCTCGTCACCATCCGGCTGGACGATCGCTTCATGATGGAGCCGATCGTCGCCCGCTGGCAGGACAACCAGGATCTGCTCAAGTCCGGCGTGGGCGCCCTGCTGCACGGCCTGCTCGACGCGGTGGTCGACGAACATTTCGACACCATCCAGAAGCTCGATGACGAGATCGAATTGCTCGAGGATGCCCTCTTCGACGACGGTCCCACCGACGCCCGGTTCGTGCAGCGTGTCTATCGTTTCCGCAAGGACCTGGTGGCTCTGCGGCGGGTCGTGCTGCCGATGCGCGAGGTGGTCAATGCGTTGGTGCGCAACAGAACTCGCGATGGCTCCGATCTCGACCACTGGTATGACGATCTCTACGATCACGTCTTGCGAGCCAGCGAGTGGACGGAGTCGCTGCGCGATCTGGTGACGACGATCTTTGAGGCCAACCTCTCGTTGCAGGACTCGCGCCTCAACATGATCATGAAGAAGCTCGCGGGCTGGGCGGCCATCATCGCCATCCCGACAGCCATCACCGGCTGGTTCGGGCAGAACGTGCCCTACCCCGGTTTCGACAAGCCCTTGGGGCTTTGGCTGAGCGTGATTCTGATCGTGATGCTCTCCGGCGGCCTCTATGTGATGTTCCGGCGACGGGACTGGCTTTGACGACCCGGGATCAGCGGATCAAGCGGGCGATGGCGCTGGAGACCTCGGCGAGCTTGGTGGCCTCCTCCTGCCCGCCCTCGCGGGCGGCGTGCACCACGCAGTGCGCGAGATGCTCGTCGAGCAGGCCGAGCGCGACGGCCTTGAGCCCCGACTGGATCGCCGTGATTTGCGTGAGCACATCGATGCAGTAGCGGTCCTCCTCGATCATCCGCTCCACGCCGCGCACCTGACCCTCGATGCGCCGCAGCCGCTTGGACAGCGCATCTTTCGTGTCGGCATAACCGGGCCTGGTCGAATCGTCATGCGTCGCAAGGACGTCGGGCTCAGAGTTCATCGGTCGCCTTGGGGTGTGAAGCGGCGCAGTCGCTGGCTGTTGAGGACGACGAAGACCGACGAGAAGGCCATGGCCGCGCCGGCGAACATCGGGTTGAGCAGGCCCGCCGCAGCCAGAGGCAGGGCGGCAATGTTGTAGGCGAAGGCCCAGAAAAGGTTGCCCTTGATCGTCCGCAGGGTGGCACGGGAGAGGCGGATCGCGTCGGCGGTGACCCGCAGGTCACCACGGACCAGAGTCAGATCTGCCGCCTCGATCGCCGCGTCGGTCCCGGTGCCCATGGCGATGCCCAGGTCGGCCTGAGCGAGGGCCGCGGCGTCGTTGATGCCGTCGCCGACCATGGCGACAACTCGTCCGTCGGCCTGCAGCTTACGAATGACGTCGACCTTGCCCTCGGGTAGCACGCCGGCGATCACGTCGTCGATGCCGACCTGTGCCGCAACATTTTCCGCGCTCGCTCGGTTGTCCCCGGTCAGGAGTACCGGGCGTAGGCCAAGTGCTCGCAGCCGCGCGATCGCCTCACGGCTGGTGGGCTTGACGGCATCCCCGACGACGACCAGCCCGCGCGCGGCGCCGTCCCAGGCGACGGCGACGACGGTGGCGGCAGAACGCTCGGCTGCCGCCATCGCGTCGGCCAGTTGCGGGGTCAGGTCGACGGACCAGTCGATCAGAAGTTCTGGGCGGCCGACGACGACCGCACGGCCACCCTCAGCCGTCTCCACAATCCCGTGCACGCCGCGGCCCTGGACGTTCTCGAATCCGTCGATCGGGAGCAGCCGGCCGGGGAGTTCACCGGCCGCCGCGGAGATGGCGCGCGCGATCGGGTGCTCCGACCCGTGCTCGAGAGATCCGGCCGAGCGCAGCACGTCGTCGCGCGACTCACCTTCTGTGGCAATGACATCACGCACGGCCATCAGGCCGGTGGTCACGGTGCCGGTCTTGTCGAGCACGACGGTGTCGACGCGCTTGGTCGACTCGAGCACCTCGGGGCCCTTGATCAGGATGCCGTGCTTGGCGCCCTGTCCGGTGCCGACCATCAAGGCCATCGGCGTGGCCAGGCCGAGCGCACACGGGCAGGCGATAATGAGCACAGCGACGGCCGCGGTGAAGGCGGCGCCACCCCCGGCCCCGCGGAGCAGCCAGAACACCAGCGTGCCCAGGGCCAGCAGGATGACGACCGGGACGAAGACTCCGGAGATCCGGTCCGCCAGCCGTTGCACGGCCGCCTTTCCCGACTGGGCCTGCTCGACGAGTCGGGCCATCCGCGCCAGTTGCGTGTCGGCCCCGATGCGCGTCGCGCGCACGACGAGCCGGCCGCTGACGTTGACGGTCGCCCCGGTGACAAGGTCGCCCACGCCGACGTCGACGGGCACCGGCTCACCGGTCAGCATCGACGCATCCACCGCGGAGGTGCCGGACTCCACCACGCCGTCGGTCGCGATCGTCTCACCGGGGCGCACGACGAAACGGTCGCCGACCGCGAGGGCGGCAATCGGCATACGTTCTTCTCGTATGCCGTCGCGCATCACCGCAACATCCTTGGCTCCCAAGGACATCAGTGCGCGGAGCGCGGTGCCGGCGTCGCGCTTGGAGCGCGCCTCCAGATAGCGGCCGGCAAGAATGAAGGTGGTGACGCCGGCCGCGGCCTCGAGATAGATATTGCCGGCGCCGTCCGAGCGCGCGATGCCCCACGCGAAGTGGTGGGTCATCCCGGGCATGCCGGCATGGCCGAAGAAGAGGGCATAGAGCGACCAGAGGAAGGCCGCTCCGGTGCCCAGTGAAATGAGGGTGTCCATCGTCGCGGCGCCGTGGCGCAGGTTGATCCACGCTGCTCGGTGGAAGGGCCAGGCGCCCCAGACCGCCACGGGAGCGGCGAGGGTGAGGGAGAGCCACTGCCAGTTGGTGAACTGCAGTGCCGGGATCATCGCCATCGCGATCACGGGGAGGCTCAGCACCGCCGAGATGAGCAGACGGCTGCGCAGGCGCTCGAGGTGGGCGTCCCGCGGGGCGGCTGGCGGCTCGTCATCGCCAGTGTCCGCCGCGGGGGGAGCGGGAATGGTGGCGCCGTAGCCGGCCGCCTCGACGGCGGCGACGAGGGCATCGGGGCTGACGGTCTCCGCGAAGCGGACGTGTGCCCGCTCGGTCGCGTAGTTGACGCTCGCGGCGACGCCGTCGAGCTTGTTGAGTTTGCGCTCGATGCGGTTGGCGCACGAGGCGCACGTCATACCGGTGAGTTCGAGATCGATCTCCCGGGCCGCGTCGATGTCCGGGGTTGTCGGCAGCGTCGTCGTCATGCCAGGGCGTAGCCGGCTTCCGTCACGGCGGCGTCGACCTGCTCGCGCGTGACCGCAGCCCCGGAGGTGAAGGTCAAGGCGCCGGAAGCCAGATCGACCTGGACATCGCCGACGCCGGGGATCGCGCTGACCTCCTCGGTGACCGACGCGACGCAGTGGCCGCAGGTCATGCCGGTGACGGTGTAGGTGTTCTCAGCGCTCATGGTGGTGCTCCTCACGTGGGTGATCTTGCTGCCTCGGAAACATCATACCCCCAGGGGGTATTCCCGTCGAGAGGCCGGTTCAGCCCCGTCGAGAGGCCGGTTCAGCCCCGTCGAGAG
>NZ_DAOQZV010000253.1:0-4350 GCF_035343835.1 Nostocoides sp.
AGGTCGGCGATATCGCCCGCGCCGAATCCGACCGCTGCCAGCCCGTTCGGTAGGCCGATGTCCGCCATCAGCGCGGCCACGATGCCCGGCAGGAAGTCCGCCGGGTCAGATGTCATGACCGCATCCGGATTCAGCAACCGGCCGGCACGAAGGTGACGCTCGGGCGCTGCCGCGAAAGTGAATCGGAAAGCCTCGGGCGCGGTGAGAGCGACGGCCACCCCGTGCGGGACCAGCGCCTCCCCCTGCGGATAGTCCGCGGCGCGAAAGTCCTTGGCCTGCCCCGCAATCGGGTAACCGTTCGCGTGCGGGATGTGAACGCCGGCGTTCCCGAAGCCCATGCCTGCGAAGGTCGCCGCGAGTGCCATCTCCCCGCGAGCCTGGCGGTCGGACCCGTCGCGGACGCTGCGCCGGAAGGAGCCGGCCAGCAGGGCTAGCGCCTTCTCGCACCACATATCCGCGATCGGGTTCGCCCCGCAATAGGGAACGCGCTCCGCGGCTCGATGCCGCTCGAAGCCGGTGTAGGGCCGCGCGGTGTAGCTCTCCAGCGCATGGCACAGGATGTCCATCCCGCTGGCCGCAGTCACACCGGTCGGCTGGGTCAACGTCAGCTCCGGGTCGACCACCGCCAGCGTGGGCCGCAACGCCTCGTGGGAGATTCCGGTCTTGACCGACAGCCCGATCACGTCCAGAACGCACACCGTCGTCGACTCCGAGCCGGTCCCCGTCGTGGTCGGCACGGCGATCAGCGGGCGCAGCGGCTCGATGGGCGACCGGCCAGCGCCGACCGGCCGGTTGACATAGTCGAGCAACTCCCCCGGGTTCGTTGTCAGTAGGTTGACCGCTTTGGCTGTGTCGATGCTCGACCCGCCGCCGACCGCGACATACGCGTCATACGGCCCGCCGTCACGCGCCCAGGCGATGGCGTGCCGCAGGCTGGCGTCGGTCGGCTCGATGTGCACGTCGTCGAAGAGTTCGCACTCGACGCCGTATGCCCGCATCTGCTCGGCGATGCGTGCCGGGGCCCCGGTCGCTGCCACCCCGGCATCGGTGATGAGCAGGGCCCGCTTCGCGCCCAGCTGGGCGATGTCGTAACCGATCTCGGCGGAGGCCCCGGCCCCGACCTTGAGGCGGGGCGCGCCATACGTGAAAACGGACTCGGAGTTTCCGGGCGCGTTGACGGCCATCGGTCGCACCTCCCTGGGTGGCGGCGCCTGTAGCGTACGACTATGCGGGTGGACGCCGACACGATCGAGCAATGGTTCGCGGCTGCCGGCCCTCGAGAAGCGGACCTGCGTCGCATGGACGCTGCCATCACGGCATACGCCCCTGACATGGAGCGCGTCTTCAAGGACTGGAACTTCGGCGGGGCCGGCCTCGGCTACGGCCGCATCGACTATCGCACGAAGTCCTCCCCCACCCTCCAGCAGATCCCTGTCCTCGGACTCATGCCGCAAAAGCGGCACCTCGCTCTGTATGCCTGCGCGGTCATCGACGGTCAGTACCTTGCCGAGCGCTATCGCGAGCAGCTGGGCAGCGTCAGTTGCGGCAAGTCCTGCATCCGCTTCACGGCCTACGACAAGCTCGACGAGTCGGGTCTGGCGGCGATGCTCACCGATGTCAACGAGCGCTATCGCCGTGGAGACCATCTCTACGGCGTGTGACCCGCCAGGGGGACGCAACGTGGCATGCATCGCATCACATTCGTGCCTGCGGACGCGCGGGTAACACCACGTGCGGCCTAGCCTGAAAGAGAGCCGCACGGACTCGACGTTGCTGGTCAACGATGACCAGGAACAGGAGCGGGACAGATGCCTGACCAGGTCGAACTCATCACCTACTGCGATCGTTTGGGCGGCAGTCTGCCCGGCTTGAAGCAGGTCCTCGACGGGCCACTCGCGGGCCTCTTCGGCGGTGTGCACATCCTGCCCTTCTACCGGCCGCACGACGGTGCCGACGCCGGCTTCGACCCGGCCGATCACACCGAAGTCGATCCTCGCCTGGGCTCGTGGGCCGACATCCGCGAGATCGCGGCCGACTATCCGGTGACCGCGGACCTCATCGTCAACCACGTCTCCTCGGCATCACCGCAGTTCCAGGACTGGTTGCGACACGGCCCGGACTCCCCCTATGACGGGATGTTCCTGACCTTCGGCAGCGCCTTCCCCAAGGGTGCGACAGAGTCGGAGCTGATGATGCTGACCCGCCCACGACCGGGTCTGCCCTTCACGGTCTATGAGCAGGCCGATGGCACCAAACACCTTGTCTGGACCACCTTCACCGAGGAACAGATCGACATCGACGTCCGGGCGCCCCTGACCCTGCAATACCTGCAGCGGGTGCTCGATCTGCTCGCCGGGAGCAGTGTCAAGCGTGTCCGACTGGACGCTGTCGGCTATGCCGTCAAGTCACCCGGGCTGACCTCCTTCATGACCGAGGAGACCTTCGCCTTCATCCACCAGGTCAGCGACTGGTGCGCGGCCCGCGGTCTCGATGTCATCGTCGAGGTGCACTCCTACTTCCAGCGCCAGGTCGAGATCGCCGCTCAGGTCGACAAGGTCTACGACTTCGCCCTGCCCCCACTGGTGCTGCACGCCCTGACCGCGGGCGATGTCGCGCCGCTGCTGCACTGGTTCACCGTGCGGCCGACCAATGCCGTCACTGTGCTCGACACCCACGACGGGATCGGCGTCATCGATGTGGCCGAGGACGGCCACGACCCGGGCAACCCCGGCCTGCTGTCGAATGCCCAGATCACCACGCTTATCGAGGCGATTCACCGCAACTCCGGCGAGACCTCACTCTTTGCATCAGGTGGCGCCGCCTCGAATGTCGATATCTACCAAGTGAATTCGACCTTCTATGACGCACTCGGTGCCGATGACGGCAAGTACCTCCTCGCCCGGGCCATCCAGTTCTTCACGCCTGGGACCCCCCAGGTCTACTACGTGGGACTGCTCGCGGGCCACAATGACGTCGCCCTGCTCACCCGCACGAACATCGGGCGCGACGTCAATCGGCATTCCTACACCCGGCACGAGATCGCAGCCGCGCTGAACGCGCCCGTGGTGCGTGCCCTGTGCGCCTTGATCCGGATCCGGAACAGCCACCCGGCCTTCGACGGTGACTTCACGGCCGACGGCTCGGGCAGCAGCATCACCATGTCGTGGAGCGCCGGCGAGGACCGGGTCGACCTCGTCGGCGACACCGCGACGGGCGCGGCAACCATCGCGTGGACCTCACCCGACGGCGAGCACACGTCGCCGTTGCTCGCCCTGGCTGATTCGCGTCCCTTGCTCCCCGTCGTCTAAGCGTCCCTGTCACTCAGTCGAGGAAGCGCGACGGATCGCCCGCCCCGACGCGCACCACCTCGGGCACGCCACTGGAGTAGTCGACCACGGTCGTCGGACGGGCCACGCACTCCCCGGCATCCAAGATCAGGTCGACGCTGTGGTCGAGTTCGTCCTTGACCAGCCACCCCTCGGTCATGGGCTCCTCCTCCCCCGGCAGGATCAAGGTGCTGCTGAGCATCGGTTCGCCGAGTTCGGCCAGGAGCGCCTGCACGATCGGCGTGCCGGGAATGCGCACGCCCACGGTCTTCTTCTTGGCCTGCAAGAGCTTTCGCGGCACTTCCTTGGTCGCCGGCAGGATAAAGGTGTACGGGCCCGGAGTTGCCGCTTTGACCGCCCGGAAGACCGCATTGTCGACGATCACGACATGACCCAGCTGCGCGAAGTCGCGACAGACGAGCGTGTAGTGGTGCTTGTCGTCGAGCCGGCGGATCTCGCGGATCCGGTCCTTGGCCTCCTGATTGCCCATGGTCGCTCCGAGGGCATAACCGGAGTCGGTCGGATAGGCGATCAGGCCGCCGTCCCGCAGGACATCGACCGCGGCGCGGATCGCGCGCGGCTGGGGGTCGACCGGGTGGACATCGAGCAGGCGAGCCATGACGGTCAGCCTAGGGCGCGCAGTTCGGCCAGGCGCACCTGCAGTTCTGCCGCCACCGCGTCGATCTCGGCGACCTTGCTCCGAGCGGTCGTGCCACGAACGATGGTGACGGCCCGCGGACGCACGCCGAACGCGGCGGCGAGGGCACGGCATACGGCCTCGTTGGCGCGTCCGTCCACTGCGGGTGCGGACACCGCGACGACCAAGGCCTCCTCGCCCCACAGCCCACCGACTCGGGTCCGCGAGGCGCCAGGACGGACGCGGATGCTCACCTGCACACCCGTATTCTCGTCGTTCGTGGACTGCCGCTACTACGACGCGGGCGCGTGTCGCTCGTGCACGCTGATGGGCAGCCCGTATGCCGCGCAGGTCGCCGCGAAACAGTCGGCCGTGGCCGCCGCGCTC
>NZ_DAOQZV010000254.1:0-4311 GCF_035343835.1 Nostocoides sp.
CCCGGAGGTGGCGGCGCAGCGACGGCCGGCGGCGCTGCCGGGCCGGCCGTCCCGAGCGTGGTCAGGCGTGCGGGCGATCGACTGGACGCTCCTGCCTGCAATGGGCTCGACATGGCACCGGTCGGCTGCGAGCCCAGCCAATGGATCGGCGGCGCGACATCGCCCGGGGCTGGCGCGGCAGGGCCGCCCAGGGCCGATGGGTTCGGCGCGCAGACGCCTGCACCGGATGCCTCGGCAGGTGGCGGCGGGGTCGATGGGCTCGGGTGTGCCCGTCCACGGCCGGTCGGGTCGGCCGGAACTGCAATGGCACCGGTCGGCGCACTCGGGTGCGCCGGTCGATGTCCGGCTAGACGCGCGGGATGATCGTGGTTCTCGCTCGGTGTGCCGTGCGCGGTCACGGGCCGCACGCTCTCGGGCTGGCCGGCAGGCTCGACCGGCTGCCAGTTCCAGGCATCCCAGGAGGCTCCGGCCGCGGCCCCGGCGGGACCGGCCGGGGTCGAGCGTGTCGTCATGGGGTCGATTCTGCCTCGCCGGAGGCGGCCGGTGCACCCGAACGGATCATGATCGTCGTCGTTCGCGAGACCGTGGAGATATCGACCTTGGCCAGCGTCGGCCCGCCGGGGCCGGGAACGGCTGCTGCCGGACCGGAGCGAGTGCCGGTCCCACCGGGACCGACCGAGAACGCCCACAGCGCCACGATCGACGCCCCGGCAGCCGCGGTCGCGAAGGCCGTCGCACGCAGGGCGGAGCGGTGTTGGGCCGGAGCCTGCGGCCCCAGGACACGCAACGGGCCCGTTGCCCGCTCGGGAACCGGACGGACCAGCCAGGCCGCCGGCGCTGCCGCACCCAGGCCCACCGTCGGGGCCATCGGCACCGCGGGCACGCGGGTTCCGACGGGCATCGCCCCCGGACGTCCGATGGAGTGAGCTGCCGGCTGGACCGAGATCTCCTGGGACACCGACATCAAGGTGGCCAGCAGCGCGGCGGGCATCACCGGCGCGGCGCGCAGGGTGTCGCGCACCCGGCGCTCGAGGTCGACCTCGGCCCGGCACAGTTGGCAGGCGACCAGGTGCCGCTCGGCGTTCAGGTGCCCGGCAGGATCGAGCTCTCCGGCGACGAAGGCGGAAACGTTGTGTCCGAGACAGCGCTGGCTCACGACGCACCTGCCGGCTGCAGGCGCGCACCCCCGAGGCCGCGGACCGTGGAGTCGGCCGGCGTGATGGCCGCCCGTCGCTCCGGCGCCCGGTGGGCGAGGGCCTCGCGCAGCAGAGAGCGACCCCGGTGGATGCGCGAGCGCACGGTGCCGAGCTTGATCCCCAGAGTCGTCGAGATCTCCTCATAGGAGAGGCCTTCGATATCGCAGAGCACGACGGCGGCGCGGAAGTCCGGCGGCAGGGCGTCCAGCGCACGCTGGACGTCGTCGTCGAAATGCCGATCGGCATACACCTGGTCGGGTGCGGGCTCGCGGCTGGGCAGGCGGGCCGAGGACTCGTCGGAAAGGGCGTCGAAGCGGATGCGCTGCTTGCGGCGCATCTTGTCGAGGAAGACATTGGTGGTGATCCGGTGCAGCCAGCCCTCGAAGTTGCCGGGTGTATACGACCCGAGCGAGCGGAATACCCGGATGAAGACGTCATGGGTGAGGTCCTCGGCGTCATGCACATTGCCGGTGAGGCGGTAGGCGAGGCGGTAGACGCGCGCCGAGTGCTCCTGGACGATCTCCTCCCAAGTGGGGGGCGTCCATACGGCCTCGTCGGTCGGGCTCGCCACGGTCGTGGTGTCGGTCATCGGCTCATTTCCTTCTTGCGCGCGTGCGCGCGTCCCCCTGGATCACTTGCTGATACGTCTGAACTGCCTCGATGGTTCCCCAGGAAGCTGGACTTTTCCTGAGATTTCGCTGTTTGCAGCCGATCGGTTGGCGGCAACTACGCTTGGACCTCATGAGCGCACCCAAGCTGGCGAGTTGGACGTATGCCGAGGATTTCGTCACCGAGGCGGACCCGGCGGAAGCGGCTCGCCGCGAGGGCACCGAGCTCGGCGCCACGCCGGTCGGCAGCGGTGGCGGCGCGGCCCTGCGCATGTTGACGGCGGTCGGTGGCGCGCGGTCGGTGATCGAGATCGGAACCGGTGCGGGCACCTCCGGGCTGTGGTTGCTCCAGGGCATGCCCAGTGACGGCATCCTGACCACGATCGATGTTGCGGCCGAGCATTCGCGCGCGGCCAAGCAGGCCTATGCCGCCGCCGGCATCGCGCACCAGCGGACCCGGGTGATCACCGGCGCGGCGCTCGATGTGCTCCCCCGCATGACCGACGGCGCCTACGACCTGGTCTTCATCGACGCGGACAAGCCCAACTACGCCGCGTATGCCGAGCACGCCATCCGCCTGCTGCGCTCCGGCGGGGTGCTGGCGCTGGACAATATGCTCTGGCACGACAAGGTGGCCGATCCAGCTGCCCGGGATGCCGACACCACGGTGCTGCGCGACCTGGGCAAGGCCCTGCGCGACGACGAGCGGCTGATCACCACACTGCTGCCTGTCGGCGACGGCCTGCTGGTGGCCGTCAAGCGCTGACGGCCAACGCGTGCGGTGACCTCGCTAAGCGGATGCTGCCGCCACCTCAGCGACCAGTCAACTGCCAGGCGTCCTCGGACTCGCTGTCCTCGTCGGCATAGTCGTCACTGTCATATGTGTCACCGGCGGGCGACGGTGGGTCCTCGCCGCGCATCATCGCCAAGGTCGCGGCCAGGTCGTCCGGTCGCACCAGCACATCGCGGGCCTTAGAGCCTTCGGACGGCCCGACCACGCCACGAGACTCGAGCAGGTCCATCAGACGGCCGGCCTTGGCGAAGCCCACCCGCAGCTTGCGCTGGAGCATCGAGGTCGAGCCGAACTGAGTGGTGACGATCAGTTCAGCCGCCTGCAGCAATAGGTCGAGGTCGTCACCGATGTCCTCGTCGATCTGCTTCTTGCTCGCCGCAACGGTGACGTCCTCACGATAGGTCGGCTGCAGCTGACCCTTGACGTGCTCGACGACCGCGTGGATCTCGGACTCGGTGACCCAGGAGCCCTGCACGCGGATCGGCTTGCTGGTGCCCATCGGCAGGAAGAGTCCGTCACCCTGACCCAGCAGCTTCTCCGCGCCCGGCTGGTCGAGCACGACCCGGCTGTCGGCCAGTGACGAGGTCGCGAACGCCATCCGCGAGGGCACATTGGCCTTGATCAGGCCCGTCACGACGTCGACCGAAGGCCGCTGGGTCGCGAGCACCAGGTGAATGCCGGCTGCACGGGCCAGTTGGGTGATGCGGACGATCGAGTCCTCGACATCGCGCGGGGCGACCATCATCAGGTCGGCCAACTCATCGACGATCACCAGCAGATAGGGGTAGGGCGTGAGCACCCGCTCCGAGCCGGGCAGCGGCTTGGTCGCGCCCGACCGGACCGCTTTGTTGAAGTCGTCGACGTGCTTGAACCCGAAGGACGCCAGGTCGTCATAGCGGGTGTCCATCTCCTTCACCACCCACTGGAGCGCTTCCGCGGCCTTCTTGGGGTTGGTGATGATCGGCGTGATCAGGTGCGGGATGCCCTCGTAGGCCGTCAGCTCGACCCGCTTGGGGTCGACCAGCACCATCCGGACCTCCTCCGGTGTCGAGCGCATCAGCACCGACGTGATCATCGAGTTGACGAAGCTGGACTTGCCCGCGCCGGTAGCTCCGGCGACCAGCAGGTGCGGCATCTTGGCGAGGTTGGCGATGACGAAGCCGCCTTCGACGTCCTTGCCTACGCCCATGACCATCGGGTGAGTGTTGTTGCGCGCGGTCGAGCTGCGCAACACATCGCCGAGGGAGACGATCTCCTTGTCTGCGTTGGGGATCTCGATGCCGATGGCGGACTTGCCCGGGATCGGGCTGAGGATGCGGACATCGGGTGAGGCAACGGCGTACGCGATATTGCGCGAGAGGGCGGTGACCCGCTCGACCTTGACGCCGGGGCCGAGCTCGACGATATAGCGGGTGACCGTCGGGCCGCGGGTGAAGCCGGTGACCTGCGCGTCGATGGCGAACTCATCGAGGACTCCGGTCAGCGCGGCGACGACCTGGTCGTTGGCCGACGAACGGGCCTTGGCCGGCGAGCCTTCGCGCAGCATGGTCGGCTCGGGCAGGGCATAGGTGACATCGCCGGCCAGTGCGAGTTGCTCGACGCGGGCGGGCAACGGCGCCGGGGCCGTGGGCACGAGATCCGGCTTAGCGGGCGCTGCGGAGGCAATGGGGGCGCTCGGCGCGTCCGCCTCGGCCGCGATGTCCGGCATCGGGGC
>NZ_DAOQZV010000255.1:0-4298 GCF_035343835.1 Nostocoides sp.
CGGGCTTCGCCCTCGGCTTGCCGGGCCTGATCGCGGCAGTCGCCGCCCTGGCCACCCGTCACCGGCTGGGCGCGAGACACCACCTGGTGCTCGGTGCCGGCCTGGTCGGCCTTGCCGGCCTCACCCAGATCGCGCTCGCCCTCCCCGCGTGGGGATCGGTCGACGCCCTCGTCAACGCACACTCCGGCACACCGCACGTCATCGCGGCCGCCGGGCTGGTCATCGCCCTCGCCGGGGCGATGCGCGCACACCCCATCACCAAGGAAGCCGCCCAATGACCCAGCAACCCGCCCTCGTGACCGTGGTCGTCCCGACGCGCAACAACGCACGGACGATCGCCGCCTGTCTGGATTCCGTTCGGGCGCAGACCTATCCGGCGATCGAGCTGATCGTGGTCGACAACCACAGCACCGACGGGACGCCCGATATCGCCCAGGTGCGCGCCGACCAGGTCATCACCGCCGGGCCGGAGCGCAGCGCCCAGCGCAACACCGGGATCGCAGCCGCCGCGGGCGAGTGGGTGCTCTGGCTCGACAGCGACATGCTCCTCACCCCGGACGCCATTCAGGCCGCGGTCGACACCGCCGCCACGACCGGTGCCACCGGGATCGCGCTGCCGGAGCGCACCATCGGCGACGGCTTCTGGACGGCCTGCCGGGCCCTGGAGCGCGAGTGCTATCTCGATGAGCCGTGGCTGCACAATCCGCGCCTGATCCGCCGCTCGTATCTGGTGGACGGCGGCGGCTTCCACCTGGCCATGTCCGGGCCGGAGGACGCCGACCTGCGGCTGCGGATGCGTGCGGACGGCGCCGGGATCGCTCTCGCGCCGGTGATCATCGACCACGACGAGGGCCGGCTGACCGTGGCCGACGTGCTCGCCAAGCGCTACTACTACGGCCGGTCCATCCCCGCCTTCGCCGGCGAGCATGCCGGCGCCGTCGGCGCGCAGGGCCGCACCGTCCTGCGCTCGTATGCCCGCAACTGGCGTCGCTTGGCCAAGGACCCCGCGCACGCGGCCGGCATGGTCTTCCTCCGCGCTCTGGAGGCTGGCGGGTATGCCTGGGGCGCTCGCCGCGGGGCGAAGGACCGGGCCGCCGCGTGACGCGCGAACTGCTCTGGGTCTCGCTGCCGGACCAGCGGGCCCGGCGCGAGGTCTACTGGATGTCCCGTATGCCGCAGACCCACGTCACCGCGCTCGCCCGGGAAGCGCCGGACGGTGAGATCACCTGGGTGCCGACGACCTACACCCGACCGATCAAGCGGTTCATCGAGGCGGGCGCGTTCGCGTGGGCGCGCGGCGTCGGCGATCAGGACCCAGCGGCCTACGACTGGGTGGCGTCCTTGGAGTTGTGCTCCCTGGTGACCGGGCAGGCGTCGCGTTGGCGACGAGCCGCGCGCGGGCGTGGCGGCCGGGTGCGCCAGGCGGTCATCACGTGGGAGAACCTGCCCGACCAGCCGCTCTATCGGTTGCCGCCCTATCAGCAGGCGGTCGATTCCTGCCGCGACGCGGATCTGCTGCTGTGCATGGTGGACGCGGCGCGAGATCACCTGCTGGCCAATGGTTTCGACGACGAGCGGATTCGCGTGGTCAAGCCGGGCGTCGACACCACCGCGTTCACGCCGCCGACCGAGCCGATCGCCGAGCCGCGCGTCGTCTTCTGCTCACCCCTTGCCCCCAACAAGGGCATCGACCGGGTGCTCGATGCCATGGCGATCGTGCGCCGGTCTGTCCCGGAGGCTCGGCTGGCTGTGGCGGGCCGGGGGCCGCTGCAGGGGCTGGTCGAGGCGGCTGCGGCCGACCCGGCGCGTGGCGTCGATTTCGTCGGGAGCCTGCCCCCGGCCCAGGTGCCCGGCTTCCTGCGCACCGGGGCGGTCTTCACGACCGCGCCGCGCCCGACGTGGAAGTGGACCGAGCAACTCGGGCTGGCCTATCTGGAGGCGATGGCCTGTGGCCTGCCTGTCGTGACGACGGTCTGCGGCACCAATGACGAGGCCGTCTCGCCCGGCAATGCGCTGGTCGCGGACGATGTCGAGGCGCTCGCCGATGCCCTGGTTACGATGCTTCAGGACCCGGCGCGCCGCGCCACGGTGGGGGCCGCCAACCACGCGCACGTGCTCGCCGAGCACGACCTCGCCACCCAGTGCGCCCGCATGGGCGCCGCCTTCGCCGACTTCGAGTAGCCAGCCCCGTCGAGAGGCCGGTTCAGCCCCGTCGAGAGGCCGGTTCAGCCCCGTCGAGAGGCCGGTTCAGCCCCGGGCGCGGACGGCGATCCGGCGCACGTGGCCTTCGAGCTCGGTGCCGGTGCGCTCCCAGCTGAAGGAGCGGGCGTGACGGCGGGCGTTGGCGCCGTACTTGCCACGCAGTTGGTTGTCGGCGAGCAGCGCGTCCACCTGGGCGACCAGCTCGGGGACATCCGCAGCCAGCAGCCCCGTCTCGCCCGCGACGATCGACTCGGTGACGCCGCCGGCATACGCGAAGGCAATGGCGGGGGTCGCGTGCAGTCCGGCTTCGACGATGGTCAGCCCCCAGCCCTCCTTCTGCGAGGGCATCAGCACCACCCAGGACTCGGCGAGCAGCCGGTGCTTCTCGGCCTCGGTGACGAAGCCGTGGAAGTTCACGCGGTCACCGACACCGGAGCTTTGGGCGTGCGCCCGCAGGGCATCTTCCCAGTAGCCGCTGCCGACGATGTGCAACTGCAGCGTCGGGTAGCGCTCGGCCAGGGCGGCGACGACGTCGATGGCCACTTCGTTGTGCTTGTGCGGCACCAGCCGCCCGAGAACCATCAGGCTGGGCTCGGCCGTGCGGGGCATGTCGGCATACGAGTCGAGGTCGGCGGGCTGGTCGTTGCCCGAATAGACGACGGACACCCGGTCGCGGGCGATGCCGAGCTCGGCGAGGTCGGAACGCGTCGCCTCCGAGACGGTCACATAGTCGCTGCGGCGATACGCCCAGGGCGCGACCCGCGACTCCAGGAACCACCCGACGGCGCCAAGCTGCTTGCCCAACACCATCGGCCACTGGTCGCGGTGGACGTGGTGGACGATGTTGACGACCGGGACACGGGCCAGCAGGGGCGACCAGAAGGGCACGCCGTTCTGGACGTCGAGGACCAGGTCGTAGTTATCGCGGTGCCGCGCGAGGTGCCCGAGCGCGTGCGCATAGACGCCGAAGCGGCCGCCGCCTCGCACCACGCGCACCCGGTCGTGCCAGGTCGTCGCGGCCGCACCCGGGAAGCGGGCGGTGAAGAGAGTGACCTGGTGTCCGTGCTCGGCGAGGATCTCGGCGGTGCGCTCGACGAAGGTCTCGGAGCCACCGGCCTCCGGGTGCTCCCGGTCCCGCCAGGACAGATAGAGGATGCGCAGCGGCCTGCTGGCAAGGCGATCGCCGTCGACCACGTCGGGACCTTTCCGGGAAGCCCGACAGCGGCACAGCCGGGTTGTTACTCGCCATTAGGATAGCGGAGTGCCGCTCCCCCTTGACACGCTCGAACGCGGCCGCCCGTGCGAGATCTGCGCGACACCGACGCTGCCCTGGCATCTCCTCGGCGGCGGCGCGCTCGAGCGCTGCCCCGTATGCGGCCACGTCCGCCGGCCGCTGGCCGCGGCTGCGGCACACCACCGCGACCTGGCGTATGGCGGCGATCCCGCCCTCGATCGGTGGCGCACCGCGCTCACCTACCGGGCGCTGATCGCCGACGGCACTCCCCGCAGCGTCTTCGAGATCGGCTATGGCGCCGGCGGGCTGTTGCGGCGTTTCCACGACGCCGGCGCAGCTGTGTCGGGCGTCGACCCGGGGCAGCTCGATGTCGGCGTCGATCCACTCGTCCGGGCCCACGGCCGCTTGTGGTCCGGCCCGGCCGAAGATCTCCCGGACGCCTGGGTCGCTGCCGATCTTGTCGTCGGGGTGCACGTTCTCGAACACGTCATCGACCCGCTGGCCACGATGCGCAAAGCTGCGACCATGCTGCAACCCGGTGGCCGGATGGTCGCCCTGACTCCGGCCGGGGATTCGTGGGGCCCGCGCACCTATGGTTCGGCCTGGTGGATGCTCGAGGATCCGACGCACGTCCGGTTCTTCTCGGCCGATTCGCTCGCGCGGGCCGCACGCGCCGTCGATCTGGTGGACGTTCGCGTCGATCGACTCGTGCTGGACAGCCTGACCACCGACGCTGGGTCGGTGGCCCGGATGCGCGGCATTCGACGGCCCGACGGGGTCCTGGGCAGCAGTGCGGTGCTGGCCGGCGCGCTCGTGACCGCCCCGGCCATCCTCGGCCTGCGGGCGCTCGCGCCGAGCACCC
>NZ_DAOQZV010000256.1:0-4291 GCF_035343835.1 Nostocoides sp.
ACCTGGGCGCTCCCGGTCCCCTCCACCTGGACGGCGGCCGCGTCGGGCGCGTGGCCGCCGGGGTCGCGGAACCCAGCGCCGAAGGCGGTCGACCAACTGACGATGTGCTCACGCAGGTCGGCGACCGAGTAGTCGGTGCAGGGCGTCGGGTCGGCGTCGGCGCCCGCGGGGAGCGCGTCGAGCAGATCGGCGATGGCGAGCAGGACGTTGCGGGTCTCGGCCGCGGTGGCCTGGTGATCGGTGGGCGGGGGTGCATCGGTTGTCATACATCGACGGTATGTCCGCCTGCCCGCCCGGGACTTGAAGATTCGCGCCAACTTGGGCCACCGCATACGTCCGTAGGCTGGCGGCCGTGCCCACTCCACCCGACCCGCGCCGCGACACCCGCGCGATCCTCTATCCGGGGCAGATGCGTCAGTGGGTCACGCTCGAGCGCTTCCCGGTCGGGCCGCAGTGGGTGGGCATCCTCGACTGGGCCTGGTCGGTCACCTGGGAGGTGCCGCCGGGGGAGAGCTACGCCCAGGATGTGCTCTCGCTGCCTGCCGTGAACCTTAGCGTCGGCACCACGCCGCCGCCAGGCCCGAACCCCCCACCCGGCCCGTATGCCGTGGCCCCCCGCGTCGTCGGCGTCGCCTCCCGGCGCACCACGCGCGTGTTGTCGGGCTCGGGGTGGAATGTCGCCGTCAAGACGACGGTCGGCGGCTTCGGCGCGCTCGTCAATGGCTCCGTGGCGCAGTGGACCGACGCCGAGGTGCCGATGGAGCACGTGCTGCCCGTGGACTCGGCCGCCCTCGGGGCCGAGATGGCCCGGGCGTCGACCGGAGCCGAGCGAGCCGGGCACCTCCTCAGCGCGCTGGAACCCCTTCTGGCGCAGGCCGATCAGGCGCGGATTCGGACGGCCCGCGAGGTCGCCGCGATCGCCGAGGCGGCCACCGCGGACCCGGACTTGCGGCTGGTGGGGGAACTCGCGGCATACGCCGGCGTGAGCGTGCGGACGCTGCAGCGGCTGTTCGCGGAGTATGCCGGGATCTCACCGGCCTGGATGCTGCGCCGGCTGCGCCTGATCGAGGCGGCCGAGCGGGTCGCGCGGGGGGAGGAGGTGCGGTGGGCCGACGTCGCTGCGGATCTCGGCTACAGCGACCAGGCGCACCTGAGCCGCGAGTTCACCGCCGCCGTCGGTGCCACCCCGAGCGCGTATGCCGTGGCCCAGGGCCGTCCGCGCCTCTAGCCCCGAGCGGTGACGGTCCCGGCCGGACATCAGGCCGGCAGCGGATCCAACCCGCCCTGGTGCCTTGTCCACGTGTCCACGCCGCGCAATTCATCGGCCATCGGTGACTCGAAAAGCGACGCTGCCCAACGCAATTCGTCGAGTGTCATTGGGTAGTCGCCTCGTCCGGCCGCGGCGGCACGGTGGGTCAGGCGGTGCCACAGCTCCTCCACGGGCACGTCGAAGATGTGGAAGTCGATTTTCGCGCCGGCGGCGCGTGCATCGGCGAAGGTCCGCTCCCGCTCCGCTGCATCCACAGGCCGTCCTCGAGGATCACATCGCACCCCGTCAGCAGCAGGGTCATCGCGTGGTCGTACAGCCGCCTCTGCAGCCGGTCGTGGAAGTCGGTGTCGGCGTGCGGCACTCCCAGGGGGCCCTGCCAGTCATCGGTGCACAGGCGCACGCCGCGGCCGGCCTGCTCCAAGCGCTTGGCTAGCGTCGTCTTGCCCGCGCCGGGCAGCCCGCAGAAGAGGTCAGGATCGGCATACGAGCCGTCCGACGGCCTGGTGCATCACGGATGGACTGTAAGCTGTCGCGGCGGATCCGGGCCTGCGGAGGCCGCCAGGGTCGATGACCCAATAGGCTTCGCGCCCGTGGGGAAACGCCGGATGGAGCGCCTCGATCCGGGGCTTGTGCACGCGACGGTCGTCCGACTTGCCGACCGGATCCGGGCGCGCTTCCCGCAGCGCCATCTCGGCCACGTCGCCGATGAACTCGTCACCATCGCCAAGAAGATCGACCATGAAGGTGACGGTGCCCGGCGGCGCCTGCACCGAGTGACGTATGCCGCGCGGCTCGGCTCCGTCCTCATCCTCGCCGCGACCTCGATCCTGCTTCTCCTGGCCGTGCGCGATGCCATCCGGCACGGGCCGGACACCACGATCGAGTGGGTGCCGCTGATCGAGTCGATGATCAACGACCTGGTCTTCGCCGGCATCGCGCTCTTCTTCCTGCGCGCTTGGCCGGAGCGGATCGAGCGCGGCCGGCTGCTGGCGACGCTGCACCGGCTGCGCTCGCTCGCGCACATCGTCGACATGCACCAACTCACCAAGGATCCCGAGCGGCTGCGGCCCGACTTCGTCCCCACCTCGCACTCGGTCGACCCCGGCCTCGGCCGCGACGACCTGGAGCACTATCTCGACTACTGCTCAGAGTTGCTCTCCCTGATCGGCAAGGTCGCGGCGCTCTGCGCCGAGGAGTCCGAGGACGCCCTCGTCCTGGACACCATCAGCACCATCGAGACCATGACGACGGGCATGTCCGGGAAGATCTGGCAAAAGATCTCGCTGCTCCCGAACTGATCGCCCTGTCCCGCCCCGGCATCCTGGTCGCTCTGGTGCCGCTGGGGGCTGCCCTCGCCGGGATCGGCGTCGTCCCTGGTCAACACGGGTGCCATGCCCCTCGGCGGGCTGGCTGCGGGCTGGCTCGGCGATCGCCTCGGCGTCCGGGCGACGATCGCGGTGCTGGCCGGGCTGCACGCCCTGGCCTCGCTGTCGGTGCTGGTCGGCACCTACCGGTCGGCCCCTACCGGTCGGGCCGGCCGCTCCCGGAGGAGCCGATGGTGCTGCCCTGAGCCAAGGAGCCGAAACGCCCGAGGATCTTCCCGGGCCGGGCTTGACGGTCATGCATCGGCGGGGAGTATGGTCGTTCTAGAACATGCGTTCGACGAACATTCGTTCTAGGTGACCTACTTCAGCCGCCCGGCGGCGATGTCGTCGACCCCCTGCGGCCGGCCATCGCAGCCTGCCTTAGTCGAGGAGACGCCCATGGCCCGTTCCTATGACGAACCGGTCCACGTCCAGGCCCAGGACGAGGTGATGTCCGCCTTTATCTGGCGGGGCCGGCTGTATGCCGTGCGCGGCCTGGTCGATCGCTGGACCGAGCGCCGCTCGTGGTGGCAGGACCCCGTGGGTGCGCCGCAGGCGGGGGAGCGGACCGTCTGGCGCGTGGAGGCGAGCGCCGGCCGGCATACGGGCACGGGGGTCTATGACATCGGCCGGGACACCGACGTCGACCAGTCCTACCCGAGCTGGACGCTACTGCGGGTCCAGGACTGAGGTCGGCCATGACAGCGGAAACCCTTGTGCGACAGGAGAAGACGGTGCACGAATCACGATTCGACGCGGCTCGGGTGGCGTCGGCGCTCGATCTGCTGGACGGGTCGAGCGCGTCTCTGGTCGAGGCCAGCCACGCCGGCGAAGTGGCGCAGCGCTATGTCATCGCCCAGCTCGCCGCCTTGCGCGCGGCCGCCGCGGTGCTGGCGGTTCGCGGCCCGCAACTGATCGGCACGCGCTCCACCGGTGGCCCGCGCAATCTGTGGGAGTTGCTGCCCGCGGTCGCGCCGGAGTTGCGAGAGTGGGCCGAGTTCTTCGCGCATACGGCCACCCGGCGCTGGGCGGTGGACGAAGGCCGGCAGGTGGTCTCGGTGCGCGAGGCCGACGACCTGGTGCGCTCGGCCGGCGAGTTCCACGACCGGGTTCGCTGCCTGCTCGGCCTGACCCGCGCCGCCGAACCCCTTCGCCTGACCCCGGCCCTGTCCTGATGGGCGCGTCTCGTGCCCGGCGCCGCCCGTGCACGGGTTTGTCACGCATACCCGGGTTTGTCACGTAGGCACCGGTCCGGACGGGTGTGGCCGTGGCGAACCGGTGTCATGGTGACGAACCGGTGTATGCGCGGCTGTCCCGTGAGCCCAGCAAGCCGACACCATCGCCTCGACCCGACAGTTCGACGGGCGCACCCGACCTCAGAGATCTCAACCCATTCAGTCATCAAGTGACCTGCCATGACCGAGTTCACCCATCTGCACCTCGCCTCGGGCTTCTCGATGCGCTACGGCGCGGCGACCCCGGAGGCACTGGTCGAGCGGGCCGCGCAGTACGGCCAGCCGGCGATCGCCCTGACCGATCGCGACGGGCTCTATGGGGCGATCCGCTTCGTCCAGGCCGCGGCCAAGGCCGGGCTCGCGCCGGTGCTCGGCGTCGACCTGGCGATGGCCGGTGGCATCCTCGACGCCGCGCCCGATCC
>NZ_DAOQZV010000257.1:0-4284 GCF_035343835.1 Nostocoides sp.
CAGCGCCGCGCTCTCGGCGACCACGCCGAAAACGCGGTCGGGGCCGAGGTCGGAGCCGAGCAGGAGGCTGCCGTAGCCGCCCATCGACAGGCCGAGTAAGGCCACCTTCGTCTTGGGATCGACCCCGGTGGTGCGTTGCGCGAGCGGGATGAAGTCGTGGATCACCAGTGCGCCGGTATCCATGCCGGCCCGGCGCTTGTGCCAGTAAGTATTCCCGCCGCTGACCGCCGCGATCGCCAGCCCGGTCCGCTCGACGTGGTCGGCGAGCCCGAGCCCGTCCATCATTGTCGGGCCGTCCATGCCAAAGCCGTGCAGCGCGACAACGAGCGCTTTCGGTGTCGCCGACGGTCGCGCGATGCGCCAGGAGGCCTTGACGCCGGGCCAGTAGGCCGAGGTCAGCTCGCCGTCGGTGGTTGCCGGCGGGCTCGTGTGCGTGGTGGTCGTGCCGCGGCAGCCGGTCAGGGCGGCGGCGCCCGTCAAGCCGGCGAGGATGGTCCGGCGGTTTGGCGTGTGCCGGGTCGGGCGCTCTGGTCTGGGCACCGGCCGAGCGTATCCCGGGCCCATCGGAGTGGCGCGTCCCTCAGGTCGCGGCCCTCAAGCCCGTGCCCACCGCAGCGCCCTGGGCGCATCCGGCCGTGGCCCGGAAGCCTCACCAGTGCGAGGTCGCTGCGGCCACGGCATCCCCGAAGACGTGCTCGAGGTCGAGGTCGGCGCCCTTGCGCGTGAACCAGCCGAAGAGGTTCTCCACGTCTCGCCGTAGGTAGTCGAAACCCTGCGGATTGGCAATGATGTCGACGATCTGCGGCCAGTCGATGACGACCAGCCGCCCGTCGTGGAGCAGGACGTTGTAGGCCGACAGATCGCCGTGTGCGTAGCCCATCGCGGCCAGCGCGACGACGATGTCACGGGCCTGTTCGGCGAGATCCGCGACCTCGCCCGGCCGGGGACGGGTCGAGGCCAGGCGGGGAGCGGCGACGCCATCGGTGCCGATGAACTCCATGAGCATCTCGCCGCTGGTCAGTTGCACGGGATACGGGACGGGCAGACCGTGCGACCAGAGCATGGCCAGGGCCTGGAACTCGGCACCCGCCCACTGCCGGGCAATCACATCGCGTCCGTAGCGGGTCCGCCCCACCAGGGCGCGCATCTCGCGGCTCTCGGCGACCCGCCGGCCTTCGAGATAGCCGGCGTCGCGGTGGAAGAGCCGGTGGTGAGAGGTGCGAAAGCGTTTGGCGGCCAAGAGGTTTTCTCGCGTGGCGACTGGGGCGGGATGAGCCCCGGCGTCAGCCTCGGGATCCGACGGCAGCCAGCGCCGGATCAGGTGGACGTCCGCCTCCTTGCCGGATTTGAGGATGCCGAGATCCGACTCGACGGCGGCCAGGTCGGTGATGACCCATGCGGGCTGCGGCGACGGGCCGTGGGTAGCGCCGTCATAGCTCGACCAGCGCTCGCCCTCGGGCGGGTCGTCAGGACGGACGTCGAAGGTGAAGTGGAAGGGGTCCGGTGTGGACATCGGGGATCTCCGAAAGAGTGAAGGGGGAGTGGTCAGGCGCGCAGCGCTCCAGGTCGGCCATGGCGTCCTCCTTCGTTCGATGTCCGTATGCCAGCGCCCCAACCCTCGCGCCCACCCCACCTCCGTCGCAACCGATTTTCAGCGGGGCTGACTGGCCCTACCCCGGGTAGGTGTGTCAAACCGGGCGCTATGCCGCCCGCTTTGCCACACCTACCCGCCGGTCACTTCGGTGATCCACAGGGTCGAGCGTCCGAAAGGCGCTATCCCCAGGGTTTTCGGTGACCCGTTGGCGGGAGGGAGTGGCCCGGCGACCATGTCGGCATGGACCTTGGGGCGAGCGTGACGACGCGGCAGCAGTACGTGGCCAGGCGCGCGTTCGCGGTTGGTGACGCAGCCGAGAGCCAAGGTGGGGTGGTGCACCGAGATCAACTGCGGGGCATGGACGTGGGGCGCAATGTCATCCGCAACGAAGTCGCAGCGAGGCGGTGGACAGTGGTCGGGCGCAAGTCGATCCAGATCGGCTCGGGGCCCCTGAAGCCCGTGGCGAGGCTCTGGGTGGCGGTGTGGGAATGCGCGACCGGGGCCGTGCTGGATGGCGCCAGTTCTCTCCTGGCCAGCGGTCTGACCGGGTTCGAGCCGTCCGTGATCGACCTGTCTGTGCCGGGCCAGGAGCGCCATCGCGTGAATGAGGGCACACGGGTCACCGTGCGACGTCAACTCGCGCGGGCCACGAGAGCAGGCCTGCCGCGCTCGACCATCGAGGTGGCCATGATCAGGGCAGCGCAGCTGGCGGCGAGCGACCGGCAGGCTGCTCTGCTCATCTGCCTGCCCGTCCAACAGCGACTCACGGCCTCATCGCGCCTGCTCGCCGCGTGGTCAAGGGTCCGTCGCTCGCCGCGGCGAGCGCTTATCGATTCGGTCATCAAGGATGTCTGCGATGGTGCCTACTCTCTCGGGGAACTCGACTTCGGCCGCTTCTCCCGGGCCGCTGGCCTTCCTCAGCCCGCCCGACAGGCAGTGCGGCGTGGACCGAGCGGCCGCATCTACCTCGACGTTCGCTTCCACAACGGGCTCGTCGTGGAGATCGACGGAGCGCACCACCTGGCGGGACTCAACCCGGTCGACGACGCGCTGCGCGCCAATGCCGTGACCCTGGACGCTCAACTGGTGCTGCGGATCCCCGTGCTCGGCCTTCGACTCGAACCGGCAGCGTTCATGACGCAGGTGGTGCACGCGCACCGGCTCCTTCAGGCCCGGGCTACTGCCTGGGTGCGGCAAACCGGGCGCTAGGCCGCCCGCTTTGCCTCACCTACCACTCAGTAACGCTATGCGGGCACCTCGGCGCGCGCGGCCGGCGCCGCGAGGGCGCGCTCCTCGGCCCGCATCAACCAAGCCCGGCCCAGGAGAGCGACCACGACCGCGATGCCCGCGGCCGCGACGGGCACCAAGAAGGCGGCGTGCGCGCCATACGACTCGACCCACCGGCCAGCGATCGCCGAGCCCAGCCCGACACCGATCAGCAGACCAGTGACCACGATGGTCATCCCCTCATTGAGCTGGGCGGCAGGAACGAGCCGCTGGCACAACACCATCGCCGTGATCAACGTCGGCGCCACCGCCAGGCCGGCCACGAAGCCGTTGATGCCCAGTACCCACAGATTCGGCACGACCAGCAAGGGCGCGAAGCCGGCGAACATCGACCCGGTGAACAACAGCACCCGGTTGGCCGCGCGCTCGCCGGGGTCGACCAATCCGTAGAGCAGCCCGCCGATCAGCGAGCCGGCCGCGAAGAGCCCGATCAGGAAGCCGCCCCAGGCGCGCGCACCCTGCTCGTCGGCATACGCCAAGATGACGACGTCACCGGAACCGAAGACCGCGCCGGTGAGGATCATTGTGATCCCGAGCTGCACGATCCCGGGGACGCGGACGGCGCTGCCCCGGCTGACGTCGTCGGTGAGGTGCACCGGCGGTTCGCTCTCGGTGTGCGCCATCAGACCGACGAAGCCGGTAGCGAAGAGCGCCGTCGCCACGAGCAGACCGGCCTCGGGAAAGAGCCAGGTCGCCAGGCCGGCACCCAGCGCCGGTCCCAGGACGAAGTTCGACTCCTCGCTGACCTGTTCGAAGGAGTTGGCAATGTGCAGCCGCGCCGAGTCGCCCTCCAAGACGTGCGCCCAGCGGGACCGGACCAAGGTCCCAACCGCCGGCGCGAACGCCTGCCCCGTGTTGGTCAGAAGCAGCGCCCACGTGGGTGCCCCGAGATAGGTCTCGCCGGCCAGAGCCAGCAGGCAGGCCAAGGCGAACAACCCGGCCGGCAAGGCGATGCGGCGCTGCCCATGGCGATCGACGAACCGGGCCAATACCGGCCCGCCCACGGCCATCGACCCGAGCCCGACGAGCGAGACCAGCCCCGCGGTCGCATACGAATCCCGGCGGCTGGCGATCATCACCACGATCGCGACGCCGAACATCGCCATCCCCAGCCGGGCGACATAGGTGGTGGCGATGAAGCGCTTGGCCCGGGGCATCGCTAACAGCACGCGGTAGGGAGAGAGGAATCGGCGCACGAGACACCATGGTCCCAAGCCGCGGCCGGGCTCGGCAAATCGATTCGACCACACCCGGGCCGGCATGCGTGCGTAGCCTCACACCCGCGACGCATACGCGCGCGTGCTGGGCCTCGGCATACTGGCAGGAGACCCCAAACCCGACGCAAGGTGGCGATTCGAGCGTGTCCCGACTGCAGAGCACCGACAACCTGACCGAGGAGCAGC
>NZ_DAOQZV010000258.1:0-4268 GCF_035343835.1 Nostocoides sp.
CCGTCGACCGGCCTGCCCACCAAGACCGAGCAGGCCGACCTGCTGCAGGCGATGTACGGCCGCAATGGCGAGGCGCCCGTCGCGGTCATCGCCCCCTCCTCCCCCGCCGACTGTTTCGACGTCGCCGTGGAGGCCGTGCGGATCGCGACGACCTACCGCACCCCGGTGATCATGCTCTCGGACGGCTATCTGGCCAACGGCAGTGAGCCCTGGCGGTTGCCGGAGATGGCCGACCTGCCCGACCTGCACGTCAAGTTCGCGGACGCACCGAATGCCACCGACGCCAAGGGCGTGCCGACCTTCCACCCGTTTGTCCGCGATCCCGAAACCCTCGCTCGGCCCTGGGCCCCGCCCGGAGTTGCGGGCCTGGAGCACCGCATCGGCGGCATCGAGAAGGCCGACATCACCGGCGACATCTCCTACGACCCCGACAACCACGAGCGGATGACGCGGCTGCGGCAGAACAAGATCGACGGGATCGCGGTCCCGGACCTGGTGGTCGACGACCCCAGTGGCGAGGCCGAGATCCTCGTCCTGGGATGGGGCTCGACCTATGGCCCGATCGCCGCCGCCGCCCGGTCCGCGCGTCGCTCCGGCCTGAAGGTCGCCACGGCACACCTGCGCCACCTCAACCCGATGCCCGGCAATATCGGTGACATCGTGCGTGCCTACCGCACCGTGCTGATCCCGGAGATGAACTCCGGACAGCTGGTCATGCTCATCCGGGCCCGCTATCTCGTTGACGCACAGTCGTATTCGCGGGTGCGCGGCCTGCCCTTCACCACGACGGAGCTGGTCGACGCCATCACGGCGGCAACGCGGCCGGCCTGACCCCGCCGCAGACGTGACAGGTCGGTGACAGACCGGCCGACGACGGTGGTGCCTCCACCGAAAAGAGGTACCACTGATGTTCCGTTCGCCTTCCCTGACCATCTCACCCCTGCGGGTCCGCCCGGTGCGCGACGACGACCGCGATCGAGTGGCGGCCGTCTACGACGCCTTGTCGCCACGGTCGCGCGAGTTGCGTTTCCACTCGCCCTTGCCCAGGATTCCGAGCTCGTATGTTGCGCAGCTCGCCCGCGTCGATCCCGGCCGGCGCGACGGCATGCTCGTCTTTGCCGGCGGCCGCCCTGTCGGTCACGGCCAGTGGGTCAGGGATCCGGCGGATCCGACGCGCGCCGAGCTCGCGCTCGCCGTTGCCGACGAGTGGCACGGGCGCGGCGCGGGGCTGGCGTTGGTCGCCCAGTTGGCGCGCACGGCGCGGGTAGGCGGCGTCACCCACTTCACGGCCTACGTCATGGGTGAGAACCGGATCGTGCGCGCCTTGCTGGCTCGATTCGGGGCGCGGGCGGTAAACCGGGAGGAGTTCGAGATCCCCATCGCCCGCCTCGCCGCCGCGGTCGTCGAGTTGGCCGACCTCGTCGCGGACGAGGACGGGAATCCGCGAGGCGCTGTCGCCTGAGGGTGACTCATGCTTTCATGGACGCGATGGACTACCGGGTGCTCGGCCAGGTTCAGGTGGCGGGCGACGGCGCCCCCCTGCGCGGCCGCCGGCCGCGCGATGTCCTCGCGTTCCTGCTCGCGCGGCGCTCCCGCCCGCTCGCGCCAGACGTCATCCTCGACGCGGTCTGGGAAAACGAGGCGTACGCGCTCGATGTGTCGGTCGTCCATACCGTGATCGCCCGCCTGCGCCGCATGCTCGGGGCCGACGCGATTCGACGCCACGACACCGGCTATCAACTCGACCCGCAGGCGCACGTCGACGCGGACGAGTTCACCCGCCTGTTGAGCGCGGCGCGGACCCTGGTCCCGGATCGGCAGGGCGAGATCGTCGCCCTGCTGCGGCGCGCCCTGTCGCTCTGGACGGGCCCGGAAGCCTATGGCGGAGTGAGCGATTCGCTGGTTGCGACCGAGCGGCCCCGGCTGCACGAGTTGCGCGACTCCGCGATCGAGCAGCTCGCCGAGCGCCTCCTGCTCGGTGGGTCCCCCGATGACCTCGCCGACGTGGTGGATCTGACTGCGGAGTTGTGCCGGCGCGAACCCCTGCGCGAGCACGCCCACGAGATCCTGATGGCCGGCCTCTATCGGACCGGCCGGCAAGCGGACGCTCTAGCTGCCTACGAGAAGTTGCGGCGCGGCCTGCGCACGGAGTTGGGGATCGACCCGCAACCCGCGACCGCCCAGCTGTACGCCCGCATTCTTGCCCAGGAGGACATTGCGCCCGCTGCTCGAGTGCGCCCACTTGCTGCGGGCAGTGCCCGGGTCAGCCACCCCGCCCGCCCGCGCACCGAGTTCGTCGGGCGCGCCGTCGAACTGGCCCGGCTGCGCGAGCTGTATGACGGCGCGCGGCCGCTGATCTCGGTCATCGGTCCCGGCGGCGTCGGCAAGAGCCGGCTGCTCGCCGAGTTCGCCACCGATCTGCCTGCCGAGAGCACCGTCTATGTCGAGTTGCCCTGCGTCGGTGCCACGACGCCGGCGGAGATCGCCGAGGCGATCGCGCGGGCCCGAGGCTTGACGTTGGCAGCCGGCGATCCGGTTCCCGCCCTGGCTGCAGCGCTGCGCAGCTCGAGCGTCACGCTGCTGATCGACGAGGCGGAGTGGGCCGTCGAGGCCATCGCGAGCGTTGTCGATCAGGTGACCGCACAGGCGCCGCGCGTGCGGGTCGTCCTCACCTCACGGGTGCCACTCGGACTAACGGGCGAGAGCCGGGTGGGGGTAGCCCCGCTCGCGACTCCGAGCGTCGGCATGGGCGCCGCGGACGTCGAGGCATCCGATGCCGTGCAACTGCTGATCGCCCGGCTCCGGGACCAGGCTCCCGAGCTGACCGTGGACCGGGCCGATCTGGACCGGGTCGCCGAGATCGCCCGCCGCGTGGACGGTCTCCCGTTGGCTCTTGAACTTGTTGCGGGGCAAGCGAGTTCAAGCTCGATCCCGGAACTTTTGGCCCTTGTCGACGCACCGCTCGACATCGAGGCCGCAGAGCAGGACCGCGAGCCACGGCAGCGTTCCTTGCGCGAGACCCTCACGTGGAGCATCGAGCGCCTGCATCCGGATGCGCAGATCGTCCTTGCCCGGCTCGGCGTCTTCGCGGGCAGCTTCGACATGACGACGGCCACGGCGGTCGTCGGGAGCGTGGGGCACGCCGACGTGCCCGCGCTGATCCGGTCGCTCATCCGCGAGGCCCACGTCCAGATCGACCGCCGCGATGGGCGCTTGCGGATGCGGCTATTGCGGACCGTGCAGTGCCTGGCCTTCGAGCTCCTGACGGATTCCGGTGATCTGGATCAGGTCCGCCGGCGGCACCGGGAATGGTTCGCGGGGCGCTGGCGCGACCAGCCGCTCAGTGACGCGCTCATCGCGGACGTTGTCGCGTCATACGCCGATTATGTTGCGGCGCTGCAGGATGCGTTGACGACGCAGGATGCCTCGACGTGTGGCGATGTGGCGATCACGCTGGCGCGCTATTGGTTCTTCGTCGAGACCGGGGCCGCGGGGCTGCGGTGGGTGCAGGCCGCGCTGGCGAGCAATCTGCTGACGCACCGTCAGCGCGCGATCCTGCGGATGATGGCTGTTGCGCTGCAACCCCAGGACAGCGATGGCCAGAACCGGACTGCGGCCCTGGACGCGCTCATCGAGCCGCTGGCGGATGACGCGGACTGGCTCGGCCGGCTGCATATTCTGCGCTCGGTCGGGCCGTATGTCCATGGTGATTTCGAGCAGGCGCTGGCCTGCGCTCAACAGGCCGTGGCCCTGGCCCGCGATCGGGCCCAGCATCATCTGCCCGAGGCCCTGGGGGCGTGCGCGGTGATGCTCGCCGCACTTGGCCGGGCGCAGGAGGCGACGCGGGCGTGCGGCGAGGCCTGGCAGCTGATCGCGGCCGGTCCGTCGGCGACCGACCTGACGCAGGTGGTGCCGAAGATCGGCCTGGCGTTGGTGGACTCGGGCCAGCCCCGACAGGCCCTCGACATCCTCACGGCGACCCTCGAGACGGTCGAACGGGAGCTCGGCTTGGCACCGCAGACGCTATTCACGATCAACGCCGGGTGGGCCGCTCTGGGGTGTGGCGAGGACGAGCGCGCCCTGCATTGGTTCGCGCATGGGATCGACCAGCTCATCGCCGGAGGCGACCTGGTCGTGGTCGGCGAGTTGCTCTCTGGCGCGGGCGCGGCTCTTGCGGGCCTCGGCTCGGTCGACGCCGAGGCGGTTCTGGGAGCGGGTGCCGCGCACCTGGCGGCGGCTGGAGCGGTGCTGACCCCCTGGCAGGACGG
>NZ_DAOQZV010000259.1:0-4258 GCF_035343835.1 Nostocoides sp.
CTATCGCGACCCTGAGAGCGATCTCATCTTCGGAAAGCCCGGGCGCGCGCGCCTTCTGACGAACCTGAGCAGGTCGACGTACACAGCCTCATAGGGCTCTCGGAAGCACGCCTCGGCATCCACTGGCACTTCCATCGAGTTCACAGCTCGTCCATGTCGAGTATCGCGGAGGTGTGTCGCAGGTAGCCGGAGGACCGCCCCTCCAACGCCCTCAACATCGCAGGGGGCTCGAGTGTGCCAACCGGCCTGATCTGATCGGGTGCGCACGGATCAAAGTAGAGAAGGTTGACCTTGCCCGACATCCGTGACGAGCGAGGACGGGCCGCAAGCTCGTGGCTTGGCCTCCGCAGCAAGAGCGGGCATCCAGCCCGGCGGCGGGGCGGCCGCCGGTAGGGTCCGGGCCCTCACCAGAGGGCCCGGCTTCGAGTCCGACGTATCCCGCGCGGTTCGGACGCCGAAGGGCGGCCACCCCACCGGGGTGACCGCCCTTCGCTTGACCTTGGCGGGCCTGGATCAGAAACCCATGCCGCCCATGTCGTCGCCGCCGCCGGCCGGCATGGCCGGAGCCTTCTCGGGCTTGTCGGCGATGACGGCCTCGGTGGTGAGGAAGAGCGCGGCGATGGAGGCCGCGTTCTGCAGGGCCGAGCGGGTGACCTTGGCCGGGTCGATGATGCCAGCCGCGATCATGTCGACGTACTCGCCGCTGGCCGCGTTCAGGCCCTCGCCGGCGGGCAGGTGCCGCACCTTCTCGGCCACGACTCCGCCTTCGAGGCCGGCGTTGACGGCGATCTGCTTCAGCGGCGCCTCGGACGCGACGCGGACGATGTTGGCGCCCGTCGCCTCGTCACCCTCGAGGGTGAGCTTCTCGAAGGCCGCCTTGGTGGCCTGGAGCAGAGCGACGCCGCCACCGGCGACGATGCCCTCCTCGACGGCCGCCTTCGCGTTGCGCACAGCGTCCTCGATGCGGTGCTTGCGCTCCTTGAGCTCGACCTCGGTGGCCGCGCCCGCCTTGATGACGGCGACGCCACCGGCGAGCTTGGCCAGGCGCTCCTGGAGCTTCTCGCGGTCGTAGTCGCTGTCGGACTTCTCGATCTCGGCGCGGATCTGGGCGACCCGGCCGGCGATCTGGTCCTGGTCACCGGCGCCCTCGACGATGGTGGTCTCGTCCTTGGTGACGACGACCTTGCGGGCCTTGCCCATCAGGTCGAGGTCGGCGGTGTCGAGCTTGAGCCCGACCTCCTCGGAGATGACCTGGCCACCGGTGAGGATGGCGATGTCGGCGAGCATGGCCTTGCGGCGGTCACCGAAGCCGGGCGCCTTGACCGCGACCGACTTGAAGGTGCCGCGGATCTTGTTGACGACGAGCGTGGACAGCGCCTCGCCGTCGACGTCCTCGGCGATGATCAGCAGCGGCTTGCCCGACTGCATGACCTTCTCCAGCAGCGGGAGCAGGTCCTTGATCGAGGAGATCTTGGAGTTGGCGATCAGGATGTAGGGGTCCTCCAGGACCGCTTCCATCCGCTCCGGGTCGGTGACGAAGTAGCCGGAGATGTAGCCCTTGTCGAAGCGCATGCCCTCGGTGAGCTCGAGCTCGAGGCCGAAGGTGTTGCTCTCCTCGACGGTGATGACGCCTTCCTTGCCGACCTTGTCCATGGCCTCGGCGATCATCTCGCCGATCTGGGGGTCGGCGGCGGAGATCGACGCGGTCGCGGCGATCTGCTCCTTGGTCTCGACGTCCTTGGCCAGGGCCAGGAGTTCGTCGGACACAGCGGCGACGGCCTTCTCGATGCCGCGCTTGAGCGCCATCGGGTTCGCGCCGGCCGCGACATTGCGCAGGCCCTCACGCACGAGCGCCTGGGCCAGGACGGTGGCCGTCGTCGTGCCGTCACCGGCGACGTCGTCGGTCTTCTTGGCGACCTCCTTGACCAGCTCGGCGCCGATCTTCTCGTAGGGGTCGTCGAGCTCGATCTCCTTGGCGATGGACACACCGTCGTTGGTGATCGTGGGGGCGCCCCACTTCTTCTCCAGCACGACGTTGCGGCCCTTCGGGCCCAGGGTGACCCTGACGGCGTCGGCGAGGACATTCATGCCCCGCTCGAGACCGCGACGTGCCTCTTCATCGAAAGCGATGATCTTGGCCATTCGGGTGGTTCCTCCACACGATGTATGTACGTATGACCGCGTCGGTGCCCGCGACGGACGGCCCGGCCACCGCGGCTCACGTCACCACGGCATACCGAACCTCACCCACGAGGTCGGGGATTATCACTCTCACGGGGAGAGTGCTAACGCCATTATTGGCACTCGCACCCCGAGAGTGCAAACAGCAGGGCGGTTTCGCGCCCGCACGAACACTCGGTGAACACCTGGCGACGACCGCCTGTAACCGCTTACATCGGCGGGACCATAGTGGGGTGGACACATCCCTCGTGGCCTTGATCCTCGTGATCTTGACGGCCCTCGCGTTTGACTTCACCAATGGCTTCCATGACACCGGCAATGCGATGGCGACGTCCATCGCCACCGGCGCGCTGCGCCCGAAGGTCGCTGTCATCCTTTCCGCCGTCCTCAACCTGGTCGGCGCCTTCCTCTCGGTCGAGGTGGCGCTGACGGTGACCAACGCGGTCATCAAAATCCAGGACAAGACCGGCGCTCCGAAGGCCGAATATCTCGCCAATGGCGGGCAGGCACTCCTTCTCATCGTGCTCGCGGGATTGTGCGGCGGGGTGGTCTGGAATCTGCTGACCTGGTTGCTCGGCCTGCCCTCCAGTTCCAGCCACGCGCTCTTCGGCGGCCTGATCGGGGCGGCCATCGCCGGCCTCGGGGTATCCGGCGTCAACTGGGCCGGTGACGGCACCAAGCTCGACGGCGTGGTCGGGAAGGTCATTCTCCCGGCGCTGATGTCACCGGTGATCGCCGGGTGCGTGGCCGCGCTGGGGACCTGGTTGATCTACCGCATCACCGAAGGCGTGGCCGAGCGCTACAAAGAATCCGGCTTCCGCTGGGGCCAGATCGGCAGCGCCTCGCTGGTCTCGCTCGCCCACGGCACCAATGACGCCCAGAAGACGATGGGCGTGATCACCTTGGCCCTGCTGGCGAGCGGGCACTGGACCGACACGACGAATATCCCCCTCTGGGTGAAGTTCGCCTGCGCCCTTGCCATCGCCCTGGGGACCTATCTCGGTGGCTGGCGGATCATCCGGACCCTCGGCAAGGGCCTGGTCGAGATCTCCTCACCCCAAGGTATGGCGGCGGAGTCGTCCTCGGCCGTCACCATCCTCGCCTCCAGCCACCTCGGTTTCGCCCTGTCCACCACCCACGTCGCCACCGGTTCGATCCTGGGCACCGGGATCGGCAAGCGGGGCGCCGAGGTGCGTTGGGGCGTCGCCGGCCGGATGGCCGTGGCGTGGTTGACGACCCTGCCCGCAGCGGGCCTGGTGGGCGCGGTCATGTGGTGGATCGGGCATACGCTCGGCGGCACCCTGGGCATGATCGCGGTCTTTGCCATCCTCGCGGCGCTCGCGGGCTATATGTACCTCCACTCGCGGCGCGCCCCCATCGACCACAACAACGTCAACGACGAGTGGGAGGGCACGCCGACTGAAGCGCCCGTCCCCGCCGGCGTCAACCACTGAGGCAGGATCGGATGAACAACTTCGGGTTCGCCCTTGAGGGCGCATGGAAGGTCCTCGCCGCGGGGCTCCTCCTCGGCGCGGGGCTGCCGGCGATCTTCGCCTTCGGCATCCGGGCCCTGGCCTACGGGCAGGGTGGAGACGCTGAGATCAATCACGAGGCCGGCCACCCCGTCGGCAAGGTGTTGGCGATCCTGTGCTTCGCGATCGTCCTCGCCGCCGTCGCTCTCGGAATCACGACGATCGTGGCATCCGGTTTCGGGCAGAAAGTCAGCTTCGAGCACATCTACCCGATGCTGGTGGACAAGTGAGCGACACCCAGACATCGACTCCCGGCCCGGTCCAGCGCATCCTGGACTGGCTCCGGGCGGGGTACCCCTCGGGTATCCCCAAGGAGGACTACTTCGCCGTGCTCGGTGTGCTCAAGCGCACCTTGCCCGAGCACGAAGTCGAGGACGTCGTCGCCACCTTGACAGCTCAGGCGCAGGCGCCCATCACCGAGGCCGACGTCCGGTCGGAGCTGGCGGGGCGCGATGTCCAGTCGCCCACGTCCGAGGATGTCGCCCGCGTGGCGGGCCGACTCGCCGAGGCGGGCTGGCCGCTCGCCGATCCCGCCGACGTCTATC
>NZ_DAOQZV010000260.1:0-4230 GCF_035343835.1 Nostocoides sp.
GCCACGGCCGCGGCGCGGGTGGCCGAGCTGATCGGGGCGCTGGGCGGGGGCCGGCAACGGGCCTTCGTGACCGACCCCGGGCCGCCCGGTCCCGAGCCGGACGTCCATGTCTTCCGTTCGGCCGCTCAAGAGGCAGCCCATCTCGCCGATGTCGTGCGTCGCGCCCACCTGATCGACCGGCTGCCCTGGCGTGAGATGGCGGTCGTGGTCCGTGGCCAGGGCCGGGCCGATGTCATCCGGCGGGCCTTGGTGGCCGCGCACGTCCCGGTGGCCGATGCCGAGAGTGGGCTGCCGGTCGGGGCGCAGGACGCCGTCCGACCCCTGGTGGTCCTGTGCCAGGCCGCGGTGGAGCGCGTGGCCCATCGCGAGCGCTGCGCCGGCGAGGCACTGGATCTCGATCCGGACGGCGGCTGGCGCCTCAGGCCAGAGGTGGCCGTCGATCTGTTGACCAGTGCCTATGGCGGCGCGGATGCCGTCACCCTGCGCCGCCTGCGCCGCGCCGTGCGCCGCGCGGCCCTGGATGACGGTCGTGGTGCGCCGGCCGACGTCCTGCTGGCAGCAGTCCTGGCCCGTCCCGGTGATGCGCAGGACCTGGCGGAGGAGACGAGCAGCGGCATGCGGCGCTTGGCCGCCATGCTCGCGGCGGTGACCTCGACGGTGGCAGCCGGTGGCGCGTCTCCGGAGGACGTGCTCTGGGCAGCCTGGTCGGCTGCCGAGATCGCTGACGAGTGGCGCGCGACGGCCCTCGCCGGCGGCCGTGCCGGCGCGCGGGCGGACCGCGATCTCGATGCCGTGATCGACGTGCTGGCTCGGGCACGGGACTTCGCCGTGCGGCTGCCCGGGGTGCAGATCGAGACCTTCCTCGATCAGGTCGCCGGATCGCCGTTGGCTGCCGACTCGATCGTCGCCCGGAGCGTCGACCGCGAGCGCGTCGAGGTGCTCACGCCGCACGCCGCCGCCGGGCGTGAGTGGTCACTTGTCGCGGTGGCCGCGGTCCAGGAGGGTGCCTGGCCCGATCTGCGACTACGGGGTTCGCTGCTCGGATCGGAAGTCCTGGTCGATGTCCTGTGCGGCCGCGAGACGTCGATCCGGGCCTCCCAGACGGTGACTCGGCATGACGAGGCCCGCTTGTTCCATGTCGCGCTGACCCGCTCCCGCGGCGCCGTCCATCTCAGTGCCGTGCGCGCCGACGACGAGTCGCCGTCGAGTTATCTGGACGTCGTCGCGCCGTGGTCCGGGCCGGGGGATCGGCCCTTCACCGAGGTCGAGCAGACAATGACCCTCGTCGGCGCGGTCGCTGCCCTACGCCGCACCGTAACGGCGGCACCGACCTCCGACCGGGCGGTGCGGGAGCGGGCCGCGGGAGCGCTGGCGCACCTGGCGCGTGTCGGCGTCAGGGGCGCCGATCCCCGGGAGTGGTGGGGGTTGCGCGAGGTCAGCGACGACCGGCCGCGCGTGGACGATGGGGCCCTGGTCAAGGTCTCTCCGTCGGGGCTCGTCGGCTTCGGCGAATGCGAGGCTCGGTGGCTGCTCACTGGAGTCGGTGGTCAGGGGCCGGCCGTGGGCTCGGCCGCGCTGGGCACGCTCGTGCACGAGGTTCTCGCGCAGTGCGGCGATGCCGATGTGGCGACTTTGGGAGCGCGTCTCGACGACGGCTGGGCTCGCCTCGGCCTCGCTCCAGGCTGGATTAGCCGGGCAAAGCGGGGCGACGCGGGACGCATGCTGGAGCGCGCCGCGGCCTATTTCGAGTTGGCCAAGTCCCAGGGCTGGCGGCGGGTGGCGGCGGAACAGCAGATGAGCCTGGTCCTGGGCCGGGCCCGGATCTTGGGCGTGGTGGATCGGCTGGAAGCCGACGCCGACGGGCGGCTGCGGATCCTCGACTTCAAGACCGGCAGCTCCAAGCCCAAGCGCGAGGAGGTGGCCAAGCACCCGCAATTGGGCGCCTATCAGGAGGCCGTCGAGCGGGGGGCATTCGGTCCCGGTGCGGTGTCGGCAGGGGCCGCGCTCGTGCAACTCGGCAAGGCCGGGGGAGTGCGCATCACCAGCGCGGTGCAGGAGCAGGTGCCGTTGGCCGAGGCGGACGAGCCCGGTTGGGCTCGTGACTTGATCGAGGAGGCGGCGACGACGATGGCGGGTGCGACCTACCGAGCCATCCAAGGCACCTGGTGCCGGACCTGTCCGGTCCGCACAAGCTGCCCCGTGCACGCCGAGGGGGCGATGCTGGCGTGAGCCCGATGTCGCGAGCCGCTGATCTGCCCCTGTTCAGCGACCCCCTCCCGCCCGCCCCCGCTGCGCCCAAGGCCGGCGCTGAGCGTGCGGCCCGCCCGCCAACCGATCCAGACTGCCCGGCAACCGATCCGGAACGCGCCGGGGCTGGCGCTGATCGTGCCAGCGCTCGCCGGGCCGACGGCCGGCGGACGGCCCGCCGAAGCGCAGGTAAGTTCGAGGGCCAGGACCCTTTGCTTGTGCTGCCGACGGCCGCTGAGTCGGGCGCCGACCGTGAGCACCCGGCCACGGATCCCAGCTCCATTGACCGTTCGCCCGGTAGCCGCTCGCCGCTGGCGCGTGCCCGGCGGCCGGGTGGCCCGAGCCTGTCGGCCAAACGGATCGCCGACGCCCTCGGCCAGCCGCGACCCACGGCTCAGCAGCAGTCGGTCATCGAGCAGCCGCCGGGGCCGATGCTCGTCGTCGCCGGAGCCGGGTCGGGCAAGACCGAGACCATGGCCGCCCGCGTCGTCTGGCTGGTGGCCAATGGCTTTGTCGATCCCGATCAGGTCCTCGGCCTGACCTTCACCCGCAAGGCCGCCGCCGAGCTCTCGGCGCGCGTCGTCGCCCGCCTACGCGCGCTCCGGGAGGCCGGGTTGTGGCAGCCGGCAGACGGGACGGCCGACCTCGGTGCGGCGCCCCCGACGATCTCGACCTACCATGCCTACGCCGCGCGACTGGTCCGCGAACATGCCCTGCGCGTGGGCCGTGAGCCGGAATCCCGCCTGCTCTCCGAAGCGGCCGCCTGGCAGGTCGCGGCCGAGGTGGTCACGGCCTACGACGGGCCGTTGGATGAGATCGGCAAGGCCGAGTCGACCATCACCAACGCCGTGGTCGATCTCGCGGGTGAGCTCGCCGAGCACCTGGTGACCCCGGCCGAACTCGCCGGGTGGCTCGATGCGATCGACACGCGCCTCGCCGCCATCGAGGCCGGCGGGAAGCCACTGCTGTCCGGGTCGAAGGACATGCGGGCCGCGTTGCGAGGACGGCGGGCGCTGGTCCCGGTGCTCGAGCGGTTCGGTGACCTCAAGCGCCGGCGCGGCGCCCTCGACTTCGCCGACCAGATGGCGCTCGCCGCCCGGATCGCGATGCGCTTCCCCGAGGTCGGCATCATCGAGCGCGCCCGGTTCGGTGCCGTGCTGCTCGATGAGTTCCAGGACACCTCGCACGCTCAACTGCAGTTCCTCGCCGCGCTCTTCGCCCCGGATTCGGGCGCGCACCCGGTCACGGCTGTGGGCGACCCGAATCAGTCGATCTATGCGTGGCGCGGGGCGAGCGCGGCCACCTTGGCCCAGTTCCCCGTCGCCTTCGGTGGCGAGGCCACGCCCGTCCTGCCCCTCAGCGTGACGTGGCGCAACGACCGGCGGATCCTGGCCGCCGCGAATGTCGTCGCGGCTCCCCTGCGCGCGCGCTCCCGCGTGCCGGTCACGCCACTCGATCCGGCACCGCAGGCCCCCGACGGCCGGATCGACGTGGCCCGCGCCGAGACCGTCGAGGCCGAAGCCACCGCGGTTGCCTCGTGGATCGGCGCGGAGTTGGCAGGCGGAGCCAAATCGGCGGCGGTCCTGTGCCGCAAGCGCTCGCAATTCGAGCCGGTGATCGAAGCCCTCGGAGCAGCGGGCCTGCCCTATGAAGTGGTCGGTCTCGGCGGCTTGCTGCTCACCCCCGAGGTGCAGGATGTCGTGGCGCTGCTGAGCATCGCCCACGATGCGGCACGTGGCGACCGGTTGATGCGGCTGCTGACCGGTCCGCTCTGCCGGCTGGGCGCGGCCGACCTCGACCGCTTCCATGCCTGGGCCCGAGCCCGCCAACAGCCACCGACACCGGACGGCGCGTCTGCCGGCCCGTCGGACCTGTCGGCCGACGCGGCCGACCGGGTCAGCCTGGTCGAGGCGCTCGTCGACTTCGGCCGCGCGACGACCGGTGAACGCGAGGCCGCGGGTGTCAGCGCCACCGGGAGCCGGC
>NZ_DAOQZV010000261.1:0-4221 GCF_035343835.1 Nostocoides sp.
CAGTCGCCGGTGCGGCAGGCGCCGACCCGGCCCTGCTGCGCGTCGCCGACCGGGCGGCGATGACCATCACCACGGACGCACTGAGCGTGTCGACGGTGAACGGTTCGACGACCTACTCCTATGACCCGGCGACAAGCGCCGTCGGCTCGGTCCTCGCCGACCGGCCGGGGTCGGCCTATGTGCGCTGGGCGCCCGGGGGGGATGTGTCCATCGAGGCAAGCGCCACAGCGTGGATCACCCGGGATCGAACGGGCGCCCAAGTCGCGACCTATCCGCGCACGGCGGGCAGCCTCGCCCCGGCGTGGTTCCCGACCGGCGACGGCTTCATCGAGCAGGCCCCGACGGCCACCACCGCGCAGTCGACGACGGCCGGGCGGGTGTGGCGCCAGCCGGTCGCGGGTGGGCGGACGGCATACGGCTCGTTCGCGATGAGTCCCTATGGCAGCGAAGCGGTCGTCCGCACGACCAATGGCACGATCTCGAACCTGCTCCTGGTCTCGGCGCGCGGGCCGATGACGCTGGCCGGGCAGCCGGAGCGCTTCCCCGCCAAGGACTATTTCGTCTCCTCCTACCGGCCCGGCGATCCGGACATCGCGCAGGAGCCGGGCAAGGGCGTGCGCGACGCCTCGGCCCGCACCTTTGTCGCCTTCCTGGGCGTCGAGCCGGGCACCACGAAGGCATCGCTATTCGTCGATTATCAGGACGGGCGGTTGCTGACCGCGCCGTTGCAGCCGACCGCGGTCGTCGAGGCCGGTATGCCGTGCACCACGGTCGCTCCCGCCTTCAGTCCCGATCGCCGCCAGATCGCCTATCTCGTCGGCGTGGCGCCGGGCACGGCCCCCTGCACGCAGACGGCGGTGCGGGTGGTCACCATGGGCGCCTCGGGGACCTATGACCCGGCCACGGCGAAGACGCTGGTGACCTCGCCGGCGGGCACGCCCTATACGTCCATCTCGTGGCGCGCCAAGACGGCGCCCGCGCAGGTGGTGCGCATCGGCGGCGCGGATCGCTACGAGGTCGGCGTCAACGTCAGCCGCAGCGTGTATGCCGCTGGCGCGGCCGGCGGAGTCGTGATCGCCGGCGGCGAGGCGTATGCGGATGCCCTCGCCGGATCACCGCTGGCGGCCGCCCTGCGCGGGCCATTGATGCTGAGCAAGCGCGACAGCATCGACCCGCGGGTGCTTGATGAGGCCATCCGCGTGTTGGCACCGAAAGCGCCGATCTATGTGCTCGGCGGGCCGGCAACCATCTCCGAGGCTGTGCTGACCGCTCTCCGCGGCACCGGGCACCCGGTGACCCGGCTCGGCGGGGCGAACCGCTTCGCCGTGGCCACCGGCGTGGCCGACACCCTCGGCGCGGTGCGCGGCACGAAGCCGGCGGCGGTGTTCGTCGCGAATGGGCGGGTCTTCCCCGACGCCCTCGTGGCCAGCCCGGCGGCAACGGCCACCAAGGGCGTGATTCTGCTCTCCGAGGACGGCTATCTCCCCACGGAGACCAAGGCCTGGCTGGACGCGGCGACGAGCACGCCGATCTACGGCATCGGTGGTGGCGGCAGCCGCGCGGTGGCGGGCTATCCCGGCGTCGAGGCGATCAGCGGCGCCGACCGGTATGAAGTCGCCCGCCGGGTGGCCGACCGCTTCTTCACCGGTGAGTGGATCGCGACGATCGTCTCGGGTCTGAACTGGCCGGACGCCACGACGGGCGGCGCGCTGATCAGCCAGTGGCAGCAGCCGATCCTGCTGACCAAGGGCACTAGCCTGCCGACCTGGACCAGCGGCCGGCTCAACCAGTCGCGCTCGGCGACCGACCTGGTCGCCGCCTTCGGCGGGCCTGCGTCCGTCGACCCCGCCGCCTTGAGCCAGGCCGCGAAGATCGCTGGCTACCAGACTCTCTACTTCGGCCCCGACGCCCCCCGCTGACCCGTCTGGGTCCCACGCTCTGCGTGGGAGAGGCCGGTCGGCCGGTCTGCCGGGACCGGCCGTCAATGCCTACTCGGCGTCCGCACCACCGGCGCGTCGCCAGCGTACGCCGGCCTCGATGAAGTCGTCGATGTCGCCGTCGAAGACTGCTTGCGGGGTGCCGACTTCGTGACCGGTGCGCAGATCCTTGACCATTTGATACGGCTGCAGGACGTATGACCGCATCTGGTCGCCCCAACTCGCCTTGATGTCACCCGCCAGTTCCTTCTTGGCGGCCGCTTCCTCGGCCTTGCGCTGCAACAACAGGCGTGACTGCAGCACCCGTAGGGCCGCGGCGCGGTTCTGGATCTGGGACTTCTCGTCCTGCATCGAGACGACGATGCCGGTCGGGATGTGGGTCATCCGGACAGCCGAGTCGGTCGTGTTGACACTCTGTCCACCCGGGCCACTGGAGCGGAAGACGTCGACCTTGATCTCGTTCTCGGGGATCTCGATGTGGTCGGTGCTCTCGATGATCGGGATGACCTCGACCGCGGCGAAGCTCGTTTGCCGCCGCCCCTGATTGTCGAAGGGACTGATCCGCACCAGGCGATGAGTGCCACCTTCGACCGAGAGGTTGCCATAGGCATACGGCACGTCGATCTCGAAGGTCGTGCTCTTCAGCCCGGCTTCTTCGGCGTAGGACGTGTCCAGGAACTTCACGGGGTAGCCGTGCCGCTCGGCCCAGCGGGCATACATCCGCGAGAGCATGTGGGCGAAGTCAGCGGCGTCGACACCACCGGCCCCGGAGCGGATGGTGATGACCGCGCCCCGCTCGTCGTACTCCCCCGAGAGCAGCGTGCGCACCTCCAACTCGCCGACGGCCTTGGTGATCGAGGCGAGCTCGCGCTCGGCTTCGGCCATGGTCGCCTCATCACCCTCCTCGGTGCCGAGCTCCACGAGCACCTCAAGGTCGTCGATCCGCGAGTCCATCTCCAGGATGCGGTCGCGCTCGGCGATCGACCGCGAAAGCGCCGACGTCACCTGCTGGGCCGCCTCGGGGTCGTCCCACAGATCGGGCGCGCCCGCCTTTCCCTCCAACTCGCTGATGCGGGCGGCCAACTTCTCCAAGTCGGTAACCTCGCGCACCGACGCCATCGTGGTGCGCAGGTGCGAGATGTCGGTCGAAAAGTCGGTGGCCACGAAGGGACAGCCTACGTCAGCGCCTACGGCGCACCTGCCCGATTCAGTGCGTCCGCCAGGGTGTTCGGACCCATCGCACGAGGGAACTAACCTTTCCGTATGCCGATCACCACCTCCCCCTCCTTCGTCGACTTGCTCAGGGCGCAGGTCCGCAACGAGTTCACGGCGAGCCACCAGTACGTCGCCATCGCGATCTGGTTCGACGATCACGACCTGCCGCGGCTGGCCGCGGACTTCTACCGGCAGGCGGTCGAGGAGCGCAATCACGCGATGATGTTCGTGCGCTATCTGCTCGATCGTGACCTCGAGGTCGGGATCAGCGGGGTCGATGACGTGGTGTCGGGTTTCAGCACGCCCGAGGAGCCCATCGCGCTCGCCCTGGCGCAGGAGAAGCAGGTCACCGCGCAGGTCGAGGCGCTGTTCCGCGCGGCGCGGGCTGAGGACGATGTGCTCGGCGAGCAGTTCATGATGTGGTTCCTCAAAGAGCAGGTCGAGGAGGTCGCCTCGATGAACAGCCTGCTGACGATCGCCAAGCGCGCCGGCACCGACTGGTTCCAGATCGAGGAGCACCTGGCCCGCGAGTCCGTGGCCGAAGGCGCCGACTCCACCGCCCCGCCGGCGGCGGGCGGCGCGCTCTGATGAGCACCACCACGATTCCGCCCGGCCGTCGAGAGGCCGGCTAACGGGCCACTCGACAGGTCTGAACCGGCCACTCGACAGGTCTGAACCGGCCACTCGACAGGGCTGAACCGGCCACTCGACGGGGCTGAACCGGCCACTCGACGGGGCTGAACCGGCCACTCGAGGTGGAGGGGATCAGGTGATGAGGGCGGGGAGGAAGGTCAGGGTGGCGGCCAGGACCTCGGTCGGGGTGCGGCCCAAGGAGTGGGTGCCGGGCACGCCGGCCACCCAGCTGGGATCCGCGAGTTCGGCCCGCACTTCGTCGGGGCCACCGAAGGGATCACGCTCGCCCTGCACCACCCGGACCGGTATGCCGTGCCCCCCCGGCGCGCGCAACTCCCCCGCGCGCGACGCCTCGGGCTTGCCCGGCGGGTGCAGCGGGAAAGAGAGGCACAGCACCCCACCGGCCCCGACCTCGGCGGCGGTCCGACAGGCGACG
>NZ_DAOQZV010000262.1:0-4166 GCF_035343835.1 Nostocoides sp.
GCGCCAGCGTCCTCGGCCGGGGGGCGGTCCTCGGGCCCGGAGCGGCCCTGGAGGCCGGCGTGCTCGGGGACGCGGAGCGCTTCCCGCCCGCGACTACCGCGGAGTAACCATCGCGGGGGAGGATGGGATACCGTCACCCCTTGCCGATGTCAGGAAAGGACCGGTTCGTGCTGCCCACGCGCTCAACTCTGCGGGCCCGCGCACCCCTGCGGGTCAGCTTCGCGGGCGGCGGGACCGATGTGCCGCCCTTCCCTGAACGCGAGGGCGGGGCCGTGCTGTCGGCGACCATCAGCCGGTATGCCTACTCCACCCTGCGGCCGCGCGCCGACGGGCTGGTCACCGTGCAGTCGCTGGATTTCGGTGAGTCGGTGGACTTCGCCGTCGGCTCGCCGGTGGAGTTCGACGGGCGGCTCGACCTGCCCAAGGCGGCCATCCGGCACCTGCTGGAGTTCCCGCACGCCTTTGCGGCGACCGGCTTCGATCTCTTCCTACACACCAACGCCCCGCCCGGATCGGGGCTGGGGTCCTCAAGCGCGGTGATGGTCTCGGTGATCGCCCTGGTGGGGGCCCATCTCGGTGTCGATCTGACCCCGCACGAGATCGCCGAACTCGCCGTCCGCCTAGAGCGCGAGGATCTGGCGATCCCCGGCGGGCTGCAGGACCAATATGCCGCGGCCTTCGGCGGGTTCAACTTCATCGAGTTCGGCGCCGACGATGTGGTCGTCTACCCGCTGCGCATCCGCGAGGCGACGGTGCACGAGCTCGAACACAATATGCTGCTCGCCTTCACCGGCAAGACCCGCGTCAGCGACCACATCATCGAGGACCAGGTCAGCCGCTACGAGCACGGCCAGGCCGACGCCACCGCGGGGCTGCGCGCGCAGAAGGAGATCGCGCACGCGATGAAGCAGGCCCTGTTGCGCGGCGATGTGCCGGCCTTCGGCTCGCTCCTGGGGCAGGCGTGGGCCCAGAAGCGCAAAATGTCTGAGCGCATTTCCACGCCGCTGATCGACGAGGCCGTGGAGGTGGCGCTGCGCAATGGTGCTCTGGGTGCCAAGGTCACCGGGGCCGGCGGCGGCGGCCACATGATCTTTGTCTGCGAGTTCGAGCGCAAGCACGTGGTGGCCGAGAAGTTGCTGGAGCTGGGGATGACGGTGTCCGAGTCCACCTTCACCCAGCAGGGCGTGACGACCTGGCGGGTGGAGACGGCATGACGCACGCGGAGCAGGCAGCACTCGGGGGCGCTGCGGAGATCGTCCGGCGGCACGCCGACGCGCGCAGCGACTGGGTCCGGCTGGCAGCGGCGCTGGCCGAGCCGGGGCTGGTGGCAGCGGTGGATTCGGCCGGGGCGGCGGTCATGGCGGCGGTGGGGGGCGGGCATACGGTCATGGTCGCGGGGAACGGCGGGAGTGCGGCGATGTCGAGCCATGTGGCTGCCGAGTTCGCCGGGAGGTGCGTGCGCGACCGGGACCCGCTGCCGGCGCTGAGCCTCGCGGAGTCCTCGACATCGCTCACGGCCATCGGCAACGACTACGGCTTCGATCAGGTCTTCGCCCGCGGCGTGCGCGCGCACGGGCGGCCCGGGGATGTGCTGATCGTGATGACGACCAGCGGCTCCTCGCCCAATATCGCGGCGGCGCTGGCTGTCGCTCGCGAGCGCGGCCTGGTCACGATCGCCCTGACCGGGGCGCGCGGCGCGCAGCTGGCCGGCCACGCCGACCATCTCCTGGTGGTGCCGAGCGACTACACCCCGCGCATCCAGGAGGTGCACCTGATGTGGACCCACGCCTGGTGCGAAGCCGTGGACCACGTCTGGGCCCGCTGAGCGGTGAGCCGCCCATGATCGGGCCGGCGGGGGCGCGGGCGGCCTACGACATCGTCTTCCTCGACCGGGACGGGACGATCAACGTCCGCGAGGAGGGGGGCTATGTCGCCGCGGCCGAGAGCGTGGTGCTGCTGCCGGGAGCGGGCGAGGCGATCGCCCGCCTGAACACCGCGGGCATACCGGTGGTCGTCGTCACCAACCAGCGCGGCCTCGCGACCGGGCGTGTGACCTGGGAACAGTTCGCGGCCGTATCGGCCGCCTTGGACGTCGCGCTCGCCGCGCACGGTGCCCACCTGGACCACACGGCCGTATGCCCGCACGATCACGATTCGTGCAACTGCCGCAAGCCGTTGGACGGGCTCTTCCGCCAGGTGCTGGCCGCCGAGCCCTGGGCCCAGCCCGAGCGATGCGCGCTGGTCGGGGACATGCCGACCGACACCGCGCCGGCCCGGGGCCTGGGGATGCGGGCCTTGCAGCTGGGGGTCGACGTGCCCGATCTCGCGGGGGCAGTGGAGATCCTGCTCGGCGGGTAGCGTGCGGGTCAGAATGGGTCGTAGAGGCTGTCGTGCCCGGCTCGGCGCGCGAGGCCGCGAAGCTTCAACCTCAACAAGACCTTGATGCCCATATTGCGCGCCCACCAGGGCAGTTGTGCCAGCAGGCGAAGCCGGTCCGACACGCCCGGTGAACCGAGCTCGAAGACGGCCATCGACCCCGTGCGGGTGAGGAACCGCAGCGGCGACCCGGGGCGCAGCAGGGGCAGGACGCCGAGCGTGACGCCGACCGAGGAGAAGCAGTCGTGCACGAGCAGCCGGCCACCCTGGCGGACGTGCGCGGCGAACTTCAGGTCGTCCAGCACCGTCAGGACGTCGTGCTTGCCGTCGACGAAAAGCAGGTCCAGGGGCTCGGTCCAGGTCGGCCGGACGGCGGTGGAGTAGTCGGCGACGAGGCGGACACCGGCGGCCACGCCGGCCCGCGCCAGGTGTTCCTCGAAGCGTGAGCGGGTGACGGGGGAGCCATATTTCCAGTCGTCCACGAAGGGGTCGACGGCGACCACCTGGCCACCGGAGTCGGCCAGCGCGGCCGCGAGGACCACCGTGCTGCGGCCCTGATAGCTGCCGATCTCCAGCACACGCGCCCCGGGTTGCAGCCGGCGGGCCTCGTCCCAGAGCAGCCGCGCCTGGTCGGGGGTCAGCCAGCCCGGAATGTCCTCGGCCAGCGGCCAGGCATCGGCGAACGAGCCGAAGCGCATCATGCGGCGCTCGCTTGGCGATGGGGCACGGGGGACTCCGGATCGGGATCAGAGGGGCTCGGGTCGAGTGGTCGGCGGGGACGATTGTGGCACGGTCCGCCGCCGGCTGTTACCGACAAGTAGGAAGCCCGGCCCGACACGGTCGTCATACTCATGCTGTCCACCAAGGAGGTCCACGATCACCGCCCCCGTGCCCACGGCCGACGCGCGACTGCGCCGTCACGCGCCGGACCTCGTGGCCCTCCTGCTCGCGCTCGCGATCTGTGCCCCCTTCCTGCGCCGCGGCACGGTGATCGCCTACGACCTCGCCTGGTCCCCGCGACCGCGATGGACCCCATTCGTCCTCGGGATCGGCATTCCCGCGCCGCGCGCCGTCCCCAGTGACGCGGTGGCCGTCCTCATCGGCCGTGTCACCGGCGCTGGGCTCACCCAGGCGCTGATCCTGATCGGCATCCTCACGCTCGCCGGGGCGGGCGCGGCGCGCCTGCTCGCCCAGCTCGCCGGCCCGATGGGCCTCGCCGGCCGCACCGGTGCCGCGGTCGTGGCCATCTGGAATCCGTTCGTCGCCGAGCGCCTGGCGATCGGGCACTGGACGGTCCTCTTGGCGTATGCCGTGCTCGCCCCCCTCTACGCTGCCATCGTGCGCGCCCGACGTGCCGACGGGTCGTTCGCGCCGGTCGCGGCGTGGCTGGCCCTGGCCGGTGTCGGTGGGGCGAATGCCCTGGTCATTGCCGTGCCATGTGCCCTGGTCTTGCTCGCCTGGCCCGCGCGATCCGGCGAACGCCCGTGGCTATCCCGCGTGGGAGCCGCGTGCGTCGTGGTCGCGCTGGGCACCGGCCTGGCCGCCTGTTGGGCGCTGCCCGCCCTGGCCGCGCAGGTGACCGGTGCCGCGAGCGGGGCGGCCGCCTTCGGGGCGCGGTCGGACACGGCATACGGGCTGGTGTTGTCGCTCGTCACCGGGGGTGGATTCTGGAATGGCGCCGGTCAGGCGGCCGCGCGCGGACCCTGGCAACTGACCGCGATCCTGACCGCGCTGGCGGTGGTCGCACTCGCCGTCGGCGTGCGCCCGTTGCTGCGAGGTGCGGCGCGGCC
>NZ_DAOQZV010000263.1:0-4146 GCF_035343835.1 Nostocoides sp.
GCCCGGCTCGCGCCCGCGGCGTCACCCTCATCGCCCGCCGCCTCACTCGCGCCCGCCGCGTCACCCTCATCGCCCGCCGCCTCGCTCACATCGTGAGCGTTTTCGGCAGCCGCGTCGACGCCCGCGTCGCTCGCGTTCGCCTCGACCTCTGGCGTCTCCTCGAGGTCCGAGGACTGCTCGGACACGATCACATCGTTCTCGCTCATCCGGCGCTAACTCCTTTGCCGTCTTGGTGACCCGGAAGCGGGTTCACCAGGGTTGGTATGACGTGGGGCCGCCGTCAGCGGCCGGGCGCATCCTGCGGACCATCCCCGCCGGTGCCGCCGCTGCTGGAGCCGCCCGCCTTGGGACGCGGCCCGCCACGGTCCTTGCGCTTGGGCTGGACGCGTTGTCCCGACTTGGGAGCGGACGTGTCGACCACAGTGCCGCTGACCGCCCCCGTGCCCGGCACCACCGGTGTCGCAGGCAGCGGCTGCCCCTTCCGGGCGCGCCGTTCGTGCAGCGCCTTCTCGGCCAACGAGCCCGGTGCCGGCATCCGCCGGATCACATAGAACTGCTGACACATCGACCAGACGTTCGTGACGAACCAGTAGATGAGCACACCGATCGGGAAGTTGACACCCGAGATCGCGAAGACCAGCGGCAACACATAGAGCAGCACCTTCTGCTGCCGCGCGAAGGGGTTGTCCAACGCGGAGGCCGGCATGTTCTTGGTCATCAGCTGGCGCTGGGTGGTGAACGTCGTGACCGACATCAAGATGATCAACACGATCGTGACGATCTTGGTGTTGGTCGTCGAGGCACCAATGAACTTGTCGGAGAGCTGGGCTCCGAAAATCATCGCCTGCTCGGCCTGACTCGCGACGTCGCGGGTGATCGGGCCGATGCCGTCACGCTTGCCGTCGGCGATCGACTGCAGCCCATTGAGCACGCGGAAGAGACCGAAGAAGATCGGCGACTGGGCCAGGATCGGCAGACACGACGAGAGCGGATTGGTCCCTGAGGAGCGGTAGAGCTCCATCGTCTCCTGCGTCATCTTCTGACGGGATTCGGGATCGGTCTTGCCCTTGTACTTCGCCTGGATCTTCTGCAGCTCGGGGCTGAGGATCTGCATATTCCGCGAGGCGTGGATCTGCTTCATGAAGAGCGGGATCAGCGCCGCTCGCATGACAATCACCAGACCGACGATCGAGAGCCCCCAGGTCCACCCGGACGCCGCGGGCATCCCGACCGCGGTGAAGGCCTGGTGGAAGCCGTACATGATCCACGCGACCACCCATTCGATCGGGTAGAGCACGCTGTTGAAGAAGTCGCCCATGCTGTCCTTAACTGCTCAGTTGGTGATCATGGTTCGCCGGCGGCGAGAAGCTGAAAGTCTGAGGCACGTGATCGACTCCGCCCGGTGCCCACGGGTGACAGCGAAGAACGCGCCGCGCCGCGAGATAGCTCCCGCGGAAAAGTCCGAACCGGCGCAGCGCCCCCAGCGCATAGGCCGAACACGACGGGTAGTACCGGCACGAGGGCGGGGACATCGGGGAAATCACCAGTTGATACGCCCGGATCAGCCAGATCAGCGGCTGCGCCAGCAACCCGCCCACCGTCATACCCGCGCTCCCCACGCGCGATCGGCCCGACCGAAGGCCTCATCGAGGGCCACGCCCAGTTCGGCGCTGCTCGCCGTCCCGGCGGCCGCTCGGGCGCGTACCACGTAGTCGACGCCCGGTCGCAGCGCCTCAAGCCGGGCGCGGCACTGCTCGCGCAGGCGCCGCTTGGTGCGATTGCGGATCACCGCATTGCCGACCGCTTTGGAGACGACGAAGCCCACCCGGCAGGGGGCATTGTCCCGGCCAGGGGAGCGATATGCATGCACCACCACGAACCGGGCCGACCCGTCGACGCGGTCGCGACGGCGCAGGACTGCGTTGAAGTCGGCGCTGGAACGCAAGCGATGCCGTGCCGGAAGCACAGCTCGGGATACGTCAGGCGGACAGCTCGGCGCGACCCTTGCGGCGGCGAGCCGAGAGGATGGCGCGGCCGGCGCGGGTGCGCATGCGGGCGCGGAAACCGTGGTTCTTGGCGCGGCGACGGTTGTTCGGCTGGAAGGTGCGCTTGCTCATCTGACTTCTTCCGTATGACGTGGCGAGGGTCCCGCTCGCCGGCGTGGCGGTGGTCGTAGTGACTGCCGGGTGGCTGATCGGCTCGCTTTCGGCCGCAATCGGAAGCCTGCGCGCGGGGCGTAGGAATGCGAAAACGGCCGAAAGGCCGAAGCACAACGATACGGGGCGCCCACTCAGGGGGTCAAACCGACGGCATCCGGCAAGCGGCATGGCACCCAAACCGACCATCCTGCACCCGTTCGATCGGGCAGCGTTGACGCGACACACCCCAAGGCGCCAAAGATTCCGCCGCCGGGACATAATGCCTTGGGCTCGCGCTTGCTCGCGCGGGTGGAGGGTTGTTAGGTTCGGCCCTCGTCCATGATGAGGTGGCCGCTTCCCACAGGGTGTGGACAACGCTGTGGATGTCGCGAACGGTCCCAGGAAGGTAGGCCCCGTGTCCGAGGCACGGTTGGACGCGAGCCGGTTGTGGGCCAAGGTGCTGTCCACCCTGGCCGAAGACCGCGTCTCCATCCAGCATCGCTCGTTCCTCAAGAACGCCAAGGTCAAGGGGATCCTCGACGACACGGTGCTCATCGCGGTCGGCAACGACTTCGCCAAGACCGTTCTCGAGCAGAAGGTCCGCACGCACGTGCTGGCCGCGCTCGCCGCTGAACTCGGCACCGAGGTCACCCTCGCCGTCACCGTCGATCCGTCGCTGGCGGTCGAGGAGGACCTGTTCACCAGTTCGGTCGAAGCTCCGGACGAGGACGCCGTGGTCGACGACGGTCTGGTCGACGACGACTTCGAGCCCGAGCCGCTGCGCCCGGGTGCCGGCTCGGTCGTCACCCTGGACCCGCTCGATGCGACCCGGCTGAACCCGAAGTATGTCTTCGAAACCTTCGTCATCGGCGCGAGTAACCGCTTCGCCCACGCCGCGGCCGTCGCGGTGGCCGAGGCGCCGGCCAAGGCCTACAACCCGTTGTTCATCTATGGCGAGTCCGGGCTGGGCAAGACCCACCTGCTGCATGCCATCGGGCACTACGCCCGCATTCTGCAGCCGCATCTGAAGGTGCGGTACGTCAACTCCGAAGAGTTCACCAACGACTTCATCAACAGCATCCGCGACGACAAGGCGGCGAACTTCCAGAATCGCTATCGCGAAGTCGACGTCCTGCTGATCGACGACATCCAATTCCTCTCGGGCAAGGTCCAGACCCAGGAGGAGTTCTTCCACACCTTCAACAGCCTGCACAACACCAACAAGCAGGTCGTGATCACCTCGGACGTCCCGCCCAAGCACCTCTCGAATTTCGAGGACCGGATGGTCTCGCGCTTCGAGTGGGGCCTGCTGACCGACGTCCAGCCGCCCGACCTGGAGACCCGGATCGCCATCCTGCGCAAGAAGGCGATCCAGGAGCGGCTCTCGGTCCCCGACGAGGTCCTGGAGTTCATCGCCTCGCGGATCTCGACCAATATCCGCGAGCTCGAGGGGGCCCTGATCCGGGTGACGGCCTTCGCCAGCCTCAACCGGCAGCCGGTCGACCTGCCGCTCGCGCAGATCGTGCTCAAAGACCTGATGCCCAATGAGCACGCCAACCAGATCACCAGCGCGACGATCATGGCCCAGACCGCGGCCTACTTCGGCCTGACCATCGAGGATTTGCAGGGGCAGTCGCGCTCGCGGGTGCTCGTCACGGCCCGCCAGATCGCGATGTACCTCTGCCGTGAGTTGACCGATCTTTCGTTGCCGAAGATCGGCCAGCAGTTCGGCGGGCGCGACCATACGACCGTCATGCACGCCGACAAGAAGATCCGCCAGTTGATGGCCGAGCGCCGGGCCATCTACAACCAGGTCACCGAACTGACCAATCGGATCCGTCAGCAATCTGCCTAGCGCCGTCCTCCCCAGGTCTTTCCACAGTCGGTGGGTTGGCCGTTACCGGAACGACATCGACTCTCTCGTCGGCGTGTCGAGGTCCTGACCTGCAAGGACCCCATTCGCTGTCCACACGATGGGGATAAGTCTGTGGATTACGCGACGCTTGGC
>NZ_DAOQZV010000264.1:0-4128 GCF_035343835.1 Nostocoides sp.
GTTGAGCAGGACGTTGGCGTCGACGAGCGTCACGCGCCGCGCCTGAGGGAGGCGAGGAGGTGCTCGTCCTCGAGCTCGCCGGCGATGCGCAGCGCCTTCGTCAGATCCACGGTCGGGACCCCCATGTCGAAGGTCGGCGTCTCGTATGGTGCCTGCTCACGACCGGCGAGGCCCGCCCGGATGGCGTCGTTGAGGGCGCGCTTGAACGACACGCCCTTCTCGCTCATCCGCCGGCGGAGCAGGTGCTCGGTATCCGGGTCAAGTGTGACGGTCGTCCGCATCGTGACAGCATACCATCAAGACTTCTGATGTCATGCTGTCAGCCGTGAGGTATGCGGTCGTTCTCCGTTGGAGACGACGGACCACGCGCGGTGGTGGCGTCGGAGAGCGAGACAACCGGCCTGCTGGACACCTCGGTGGTCATCGACTGGCACGACCCCACGATCCTCGGCGCCCTACCGGACACCTTCGCCATCTCGGTGATCACATCCGCCGAACTCGCGGCCGGCCCACTGCTTGCGCCTACCGCGCCCGAGGCGGCCCGTCGGCAGGCGCGCCTCCAAAAGGTCGAGTCCCGACTCGCTCCCCTCCCTTCGATGCCGCGGCCGCCCGCAGCTACGGGCTCGTCGTCGCGGCCGTCATCGCTCACGGGCGGCGCCCACGCAGCCGACTGGCCGATTTGCTCATCGCTGCCACGGCGCACGCCAGCGGACTGGATCTCTATACGCGCAATGGCGAGGATTCCCGGGGCCTCGATGACCTGGTGCGGGTCGTTGCGATCTGACGTCAGAGCCCGGTCGGGACTCCTGATCGCCGTCATATCTCGGTCGTGCCGCTCTCAGAGCGTGAGCCGGGCGAGCGCCTCGCCGTCCTCGAACTCACCAGTCGGCACGAAGCCCGTCGCCAGGTGGAACGCCTCGGGCGACCCCTTGCCCTGCCCCCAGCTCGTCTCGACTTCCGTATGCCCGCGCGCCCGCATCTCATCGAGCCAGAGCGTCATCGCGCGGCGCCCGATGCCGCGGCCTTGATGGCTGCGGTCGATGAGGAAGCGCCACAGGTAGGGTCCGGCCTCGGAATACATCAGGAAGCCCGCCGGCTCGCCGTCCGCCTCGATGCCCCGGAGCACCGGGACCAATGGCACGCCATAGCGCTCCCCGGGGAAGAGGGCATCGGCATACGAGTCGTGGACGGTGGCGCAGAAGTGCTCCTGCGAGCGGTGGGTGCGGACGCGGGCATACCTCCAGCGGTTGTCCTCGGTGATCCCGACGAGCCGCACGATCTGCGGCGGGGTGCGCGGGCGGTCGCGCCAGGCGCGCCACTGCTCGGCCGACATGGCGTAGTAGAGGTTGTCGTCCCACGCTCCGCGCCACCAGAAGGATTGCCGGCTGAAGGACTCGAAAGTCATCCCGAGCCGCTCCAGCAGCCGAATCGACGGGCCGTTGTCCTTGGAGAGTTCGGCGGTGATGCGGTGCACCCCGAGTCGCTCGACGAGGTCGGCGATGAGGGCGCTCACCGCCTCGAAGGCGATACCCCGCCCTTGCGCCGACGGTATGAGGCTGTAGCCGATGTCGGCGATGCCGCCGTGCTCGTGCAGCCCGATGTAGACGTCGCCGACCAGCTCGCCGGCCAGCTCGATCGCGATCTGGTGGCCTCGGCCGGGCTCGAAATCGGTGAGCCCGGCGTGACGCTCGGCGAGTGCGGCCGCCTTCTCGCGCGGGTAGGGCAGTTCCCAGTCCTGCAGCGCCGCTACCGCCGGGTCATTGCGGTATGCCGTGAGCGCCGCCACGTCCTGTTCGCCGACGAAGCGCAGCGTCAGCCGTTCGGTGCGCAACGGGAAGGGCGTCTGGCTCATCGTGCCAGGATCCACCAGCCCGTATGCCGGCGCAATCGGTTTGCGTGACGCGCCGGGCCCCATTCCTCGCCACCGCGTGTCGCCCGGGGGTGTGCGTCACCGCAGGGCGACGCGGCGCGCGATCAGCCAGGTGGCGGTTGCGCCGAGGGCCGTGACGGTCAGGGGGATACCGACCCAGAGCAGCGCCCAAGGTTGGCCCGCGAGGGCCGTGATCGCGCGCCCCCAGCCACCCGTGGCGGCGACGCCAGCGACGGCAGCACCACCCGCCACGCCCAGTCCGGCTACGAGCCACCACAGGCCGGTCGATCCCCAGCGCACGAGCACAGCGCCCAGGATCGCGCCGACTGCGCTGACCGCGAGCATGGCCGCGGTCAGCACCGCGAACTTGCCCGGCGCCGCGAGGGCGTCAAGAACGGGCGTCCGGAAGAAGCGGATCTGCATCCACCATCCGCCGCTTCGCGACTCGATCGCGGCGAGAGCGGTGAGCAGCCCGCCGGCCACGACCGACTGGGCCAGCACGAAGAGCCCCATCCCCGTGACAAACCCGCGCCGGGTGCCGCTCAGACCCAGGCTGAAGGGCAGCACGTGGGACCACGACTGCTGGTTGGCCGCGACCGCCGTCAGGAACAGCGACAGAATGCCGCCGCTTTGCCGGGCGACGGCCGGGTCGTCGCCAGCCGCGGCGTAGAACGCCACGTTGACCCCGAAAGAGATGGCGAGGATCAGCCACGGCCACAGCGTCGCCAGGCCGCCCCGGACCAGGATGCGCAGCATCGTCAGTGCCTCAGTCATGACGCCACCGCCGCGATCGGCTCGACGGGCGCCCCTGGATGCGGGGTGGACAGCGCGACGAGGACGTCCTGCAAGGGCAGGGCGCGCACCGTCAACCCGCACGCCGCGGCACGGTGGGCTGATGCGCCACGCACGGTCACCCGAGAGACGCCCCCGAGATCGGCGCGGGCAAGGATCGGCAAGTCGGCGGCATACGCATCGACGAGGACGCGCGGCCCACTGACCTCGAGCACGCTCTCGCGCACCTCGTCGGTAGGAGCGTCGAGGATCACCCGACCCCGGTCCAGGAGGACGAGATGATCCAAGAGATGGGCGATCTCGTCGATCAGGTGGGAGGAGAAGATCACCGTTCTCGGCTCGGCCACGACCTCCTCGAGCAGCCGGTCGTAGAAGAGCCGACGAGCGACGGCGTCCAGGCCGACATACGGCTCGTCGAGGATGGTGACCGGTGCCCGTGATGCCAGCGCGATAACGACGCCGAGCGAACTGCGCTGTCCGCGAGAGAGTTTGCCCACCGTCTGCCGCCGACGCAGCGCGAAGAGGTCGACCAGGTCGTCGGCCAGCCGGCGGTCCCAGCGCGGTTGGAGCAGGCGCGCGCCGAAGAGCACGGCGTCGACCGAGAACCGCGCTGGGAAGGGCTGGCTCTCGGTCACCGCGCACACATCCGCGAGGACGCGTCGATTCTCGAAGGGCTCGTGGCCGAGCACCTGGATCGTGCCGTTGGTGACGTGGCTCCGGCCGGCGGCCAGGTCCAGCAAGGTCGACTTGCCAGCCCCATTGCGGCCGACCAAGCCGGTGATCAGGTGCGCCCCGAAACCGAGGCTCACGTCATCGAGCGCAACGACGTCGCCGAAGCGTTTGGTCACGCCGGCGAGGGTGATGGCGTCCACGCGGCCTCCTTCGCCGCTGCGGTCACGTGGTCGCTGACGAGCGCGATGACGCGCTGCGCGGGCAAGCCGAGCAGATCGGCCTCCGCGGCCAAGGGGGCCACAAAGCGCTCGACGAACTTCTCCTCGCGCCGGGCCAACAGCCGAGCCCGCGCTCCGTCGGCGACGAACATCCCGATGCCACGCCGCTTGAAGATCGTCCCGTCGGCGACTAGATGCCCGACCCCCTTGGCGGCGGTTGCGGGATTGATCCGGTGGAAGACGGCCAGCTCATTGGTCGACGGCACCTGGGCGCCTTCGGGGAGCGAGCCGTCCAGGATGGCCGCCTCCAGGCTCTCCGCGATGACGCGGAAGATCGGCGTCGTCGACCCGTCGAGCTCTGTTGGTACATTACTCATGTAGCTAACCATGGCACCAAGTTGCAGGATCGTCAAGCACGCTTCTGAGCGATAGGGCTGTGACCCTCCTTGTCGAGGACGGTCACCCAGCGGGACCGGCCGACTATCCTCGCGCAGGTGGCTGAGCAGGAGCGGGTGAGCGACGTCTGGGCCGATCCTTCGGTCACCTGGCCGCGACTCGACATCCTCACCGCCGCTC
>NZ_DAOQZV010000265.1:0-4079 GCF_035343835.1 Nostocoides sp.
GGCCGCGTCCACGGCCCCGAGGACCGCGGGCAGGGCGGCCCGGGCGGCGGCGCCGGTCGCGGCATACTGCTCGCGAAGCAGCCCGTCCGCCTTGAGCGACCACGGGAGCAGTTCGCTGTCCAGGACGACCCAGTCGCTGTCCAGTTCATCCCAGAGCCCGGATCGGTCTGCGGCGCAGCGCAAGCGGTCGAGGAAGCGCTCGGTCGTCGCGGCGTCGAAGAAGGCACGGCCGGTGCGGGTGTAGACCGCCCCCGTGCCCGCCGAGGCCGCCGGGAAGCGCCGGCGCGCCGCGTCCTCGCCACGGCACAGGACGACGACCGCGCGGCTGCCCATGTGCTTCTCCTCCGCGATCACCGACTCGACACCGGCCTGGTCGTAGGCCGCCCAGGCCTGATCGGGATGCTCCAGATAGTCGCCACCCGGCATGGTCGGCGCCGGCGCCATCGTGGACGGCAGATAGGGCAGCCAGCCCGGCTCGGTGGCGAAGCGGCTCATGACCTCCAGGGCGCCGGCGGCATTCTCGGGCCGCACCGTGACCCGCCCCAGGACGCTGGTCTCGACCAGCCGATTGTGCACGACATCGGCGATATCGAGACCGGAGCCGTGGACCGAATCCGACGCTCCTGGCGCAGCAGCGCTCTCGGCGGTGGCGAAGGGGCGCGCGGGCTCGTACCACACCCGCTGGGCAGGGATCTGGACGCTCTCCTTCTCCGGATAGCGCAAGGCTGAGAGCCGGCCACCGAAGACGCAACCGGTGTCGAGGCAGAGGGTGTTGTTGACCCATTCCAGGGTGGGAGTGGGTGTGTGCCCGTACAGCACCATGGCCGCGCCCCGGTAGTCGGCCGCCCACGGATACCGCACCGGCAGACCGAACTCGTCGGTCTCGCCGGTGGTGTCGCCGTAGAGCGCGAAGGCGCGGACCCGCCCGCTCGCCCGGTTGTGATAGCTCTCCTTCAGGCCGGCGTGGGCGACGACGAGCCGTCCCTCGTCGAGCACCTGGTGCGAGACCAGGCCGCGCGCCCACTCCCGGACGGCGGCCCGGAACTCCGCCGGCTCCGCGGCGAGCTGGGCGAGGGTGGTCTCCAGGCCGTGACTGACGGTGACCTTCTGGCCGTCGAGGGCCCGGATGAGCTTGTTCTCGTGATTGCCCGGTACGGCGAGGGCGTGCCCGGCGGCCGTCATCCCCATCGCCAGCCGCAGGACGCCGGGCGAGTCCGGGCCGCGGTCGACGAGGTCACCGAGGAAGATCACGGTCCGGCCCTGCGGGTGCGCGGCGTCGACCGGGCGCCCCTGCGGGTCGCGGATCACGGCGTAGCCGAGGGCATCGAGCAGGCTGAGCAACTCCGGCAGGCAGCCGTGGACGTCACCGATGACATCGAAGGGCCCGTGCAGATCGCGCCGGTCGGTCAACAGCGGCACCCGCTCGATGACGGCCGCGTCCACCTCCTCCACCCCGCGCAGGATGTGGACGGCCCGGAAACCCTCGCGGGCCAGGCCTTTGAGCCCGCGACGCAAGTCGCCGGCCTGGCGATGGATGACCCGGTCTCCGAAATCGCGGTCGGACCGGCTCCGGTTGCGTTCGCGGGCAACGGATTCCGGGATGTCCAGGACGATCGCCACGGGTAGCAGATCGTGGTCGCGGGCCAGGCGCACCAGGCCCTTGCGGGCGGCCGCGGTGACATTGGTGGCGTCGATGACGGTGAGCAGGCCGCGGGTCAGGCGGACGCCGGCGATGTGATCGAGCAAGGTGAAGGCGTCGGCGCTCGCCGCCTGGTCGTTGACGTCATTGCTGACCACGCCCCGGCAGAAGTCGCTGGAGACCACTTCGAAGGGGCCGAAATGCCGGGCCGCGAAGCTGCTCTTGCCGGAGCAACTGACCCCGACGAGCACGACCAGGCTGGGGTCGGGAAGCCGCAGGACCGTCATGGCGCCTCCCGCCGGAAGAGCGCAAGCTGGGTCGGCGACCCGAGTTGCGGATCGTCCGCGCCGACCGGGCGGAACTCGACGGCATACCCATGCCGCTCGGCGAGCGGTAGCGCCCAGGACCGGAACTCGGCGCGGGTCCACTCGAAGCGATGGTCCGGGTGGCGCATGGCGCCGGGGGGCAGGCCGGCATACCGCGGGTTGTACTCCCGGTTCGGGGTGGTGACGATGACCGCCCCCGGCCGGGCCTGGCCGAAGACGGCGATCTCCAGCGCCGCGAGGCGCGGCGGGTCGATGTGCTCGACCACCTCCATCAGGACGATCGCGTCGTATGCCGTGAGGCGGGTGTCGCGGTAGGTGGCCGACGTCTGGAGCAGCGTCAGCCGCTCGCGAGTGCGGTCGGGCAGTTGGTCCAGTCGTAGCCGGCGCTCCGCGCCGGCCAGGGCACGGGCCGACACATCGGCGCCGACGATCTCGTGGAAAGTGTTGTCGGCCAATAATTCTCGCAAGAGGGCACCCTCGCCGCATCCGAGGTCGACGACGCGGTGCGCGCCGACATCGTGCAGGGCGGCAAGCACCGCGTCCATACGCTGCCGGCGCAAGGGCTGGGCCGGCTCGCTGCCCTCGCCGGGCGGTGGCGGCGCCACGTCCGTCGAGTCGTCCAAGGTGGCGAGCCGGGTGAGGGCGTCCGCGACATAGTCGCGGCGATGGGCGAGATAGCGTCGCGTGATCCATTCGCGCTCGGGATGGTTCGCCAGCCACGCACCACCGCGGCGCAGGAGTTTGTCGGCCTCGCTGGCGTCGACCCAGTAGTGCTTCTCGCCGTCCAGCACCGGGATCAGCACGTAGAGCTGGGTCAGGGCGTCGGCCAGCCGCGCTGTCCCGGTCAAGGTCAGGTCGACCAGGCGCGCGTCGCCCCAGGCGGGTTGGGTGGGATCGAGCGGGATCTGCGCTGCCGCCACCGACCAGCCCAGCGGCTCGAAGAGCGCACGGACGCGACCCGGATCGCCATCGCAAGGCAGTGCGGGCAGGTGGATCGTCAGCGGCAGGGGCGTGGCGGCGAGGTCCTCGTGGCCCGCGCAGCTGCCGCGCATCGCGGAGCCGAAGACCCGGCCGAGGGCGACGGCGAGAAGGGAGCCCGCGGCATACGTCCGGTCGTTGACATAGGCGGCCAATGGGCCGTGCTCGCCGAAGCGGCGGCTGCGCACGATGTCAACGGGGTCGATCTCCAGGACGAGCGCGACGGTGCAGCGGGTGTCGCTGGCCTCGGGATAGACGACGTGCGCCCGGCCCACGGGCAGGTCGAAGACCTGGTGCCGGCCGGGATGCTTGTGCAGCAGATAGCCCAGATCGCTCGCGGCGGGCGCGGTCGACGTCAGGCTCAGGAACACTGCTCCATCCTGCCGCCCTCGCCGCGTGCCGTCGCGGGAGTTTTCGCCGCGATACGGCCGACCAGTTCCGCGAGGTCCTGCCGGTAGCGCTCGACATTGGCCAGCTTGATCGCTTCGTAGCCGCGGACCTGGCCGGGCAGTTCGGCGAGCCGGGTGACGTCCGCGAGCGTGTCGTGGCTGAGGTGGGCCGTCGCGGCGGCCACCGCACGGACATACTCATCGGGGAGTTCGCGCTCGATGCGGCGAACGGCACTGTGCCCGAAGGGATCCAGCCGAGTGCCGCGCAGGCGCTTCATGGCGGCCAGGCCGCGCAGGGCCGGGATCGACTTCTCGCCGAGGGCGATCTTGGAGTCCATGCCCAGGGCCCGCAGGACCGGGGGATGCAGCCGGAAGGCGAAGGCGGCGTCCGGGCCGAACTGCGCCCGGATGCCTTCCGCCACCGCGGGATCGACGCTCAGGCGCGCGACTTCGTATTCGTCCTTGTAGGCCATGAGCTTGTGCAGATTGCGTGCAAAGGCGCTCGTCAGCCCGGCTGCCGCGGCGCCACCCACCGCGTCCGCGCGCCGGTGCACCTCGGCGATATGACGCAGATACGTGCGGGCATACCGTTCGTCCTGGTAGCCGATCAGGTCGTCGGCCAACCGGGTGATCAGCGGGCTCAGGTCCGGATGGTCCGCGAGTCCGGCTCGCCGCACGAGCGCCTGCGCGGCCTCGCTCGGTCGGGCAGCGGCTGCCGCGTCGGCGGGGCCGGCGACAGCGAGCACG
>NZ_DAOQZV010000266.1:0-4070 GCF_035343835.1 Nostocoides sp.
GCCGAGGGCGCCGAGCCGCTCGGCGACCGCCGCCATCCGGGCATCCGATTCGTGCAAGCGCTCCAGGTGGGCCTGGGCGGCTTGGGTGGCCTCGCGGACGGCCTCGCGGGCGCCGGCCAGCCGGAAGCGCGCCTCCTCGGCGCGTCCGGTCACATCACTGAGGCGCCCTTCGGTCTCATCGACCGCCGCCTGCACCTCGATCAAGCTCGGCGCGTCGGCGCTGCCCCCGCTGACCAGCGCCGCGGTGAAGACATCGCCGTCGGCGGTGACCGCCGTCAGCTCCGACCGCTCGGCGACGAGCCGGGCCGCGTCATCGGCGGACGGCACCAGCGCGACGCGGTCGAGAATGGCGGACAGCGCGGGGATCAGGTCGTCGGGAGCGGTGAGCGCGTCGACCGCCCATCGGGCCTGCGTCGGCAACGCCGGCCAGGAGGCGCGATCGGGCGGGGGCGCGCCACTGACCAGCAGGCTTGCGCGCCCGGCCGCATCGGCACGCAGACTCGCCAGCGCATCCACGGCGATGTCGATCCCGGCAGCGATGAGCGCCTCCGCAGCTCCACCCAGTGCGGCGGCGACGGCGAGCTCGTCGCCGGGGTGGACACGGACCTGGGCCGTGAGCGAGGCGCCCAAGCCGGGCCGGGGCTCGCCCGCTAGCAGGTGTGCAGCGCCGTTCTTGCGACGCAAGCTCAAGCGCAGCGCGTCCAACCGGGCGGAGAGGGCGCCGCGCTCGCGATCGGCGACGCGCTCGGCCTCGGTCCATCGCTCCAACTCGGCCTCTGCCTGCGCCTGCCGCTCCGCGGACTTCTCGTATGCCGCGTCGAGCCCCTCCTCGCCCTCCTCCTCAGCAGCGATTCCGGCCTCGAGCGCCGCGAACTCCTGCTGGGCAGCGGCGGCCCGCTGGGCGGACGCCGCGGCGGCATCGGTCAGCCGACCGATCTCACCCTCGGCCGCCTCGATCCGGCTGGTGCGTGCTGCGACCTGGCCGGCAAGTTTGGCCAGGCCTTCACGGCGGTCCGCGGCGGCGCGGGCGAGCGCGGCGACGCGCTTCTGCTCCGCCAGTGCTGCCCCCTCCGCGATCTCACGCGCGGCCACCGAATCGGTGAGAGCGGCCGCCGCGACCCCCACGTCGGCCGCCAGTACTTCCTCCTGCTGCCGAGCCGCGCGCGCCTGGTCCATCAACTCCTCGGGGTCGCGCCCGGTGGTGGTCTCGACCTCGTCATCGCTGCGCAGCAGGCGCAGGCGCTCGGCAGCCAGCGACTCGATGCTGTCGAGACGTTCGCGGACACTGCGCAGCGCGACATACCGTTCGCGGGCCGATGTGAGGGCCGGCGCCGCCAGCGCGACGGCCGCCTCGAGATCGGCCACAGCAGCCCGGGCGGCCGCGACGGCGCCCTCGACCTCGGCCCGGCGGCGCACCAGGGCGGTCTCGTCGGCGACATCTTGCTCCATGGTCGCCAGCAGCTGCGCGAGTTCGTCGGCGAGCAGCCGCAGGCGGGCATCCCGGGCGTCGGCCTGGATGATGGCGGCCTTGCGGGCGGCCTCGGCCTGGCGACCGAGCGGGCCGAGTTGACGCCGGATTTCGCTGGTCAGGTCGGCAACGCGGGTGAGATTTGCCTCCATCGTCTCCAGCTTGCGCAGCGCGCGTTCCTTGCGCTTGCGGTGCTTCAGGACACCGGCCGCCTCCTCGATGAAGCCGCGGCGCTCCTCCGGAGTGGCCCGAAGCACGGTGTCCAGTTGACCCTGGCCGACGATGACGTGCATCTCGCGACCGATGCCGGAGTCGGAGAGCAGCTCCTGGACATCGAGCAGCCGGCAGGACGTGCCATTGATCGCGTATTCCGAACCGCCGCCGCGAAACATCGTCCGGGCGATCGTCACCTCGGTGTAGTCGATCGGGAGCGCACCGTCGCTGTTGTCGATGGTCAGGGCGACTTCGGCCCGCCCCAGGGGCGCCCGGCCGGCGGTGCCGGCGAAGATGACGTCCTCCATCTTGCCGCCGCGCAGGGACTTGGCGCCTTGCTCCCCCATCACCCAGGCCAGGGCGTCGACGACATTGGACTTGCCGGAGCCGTTGGGGCCGACGATCGCGGTGACGCCCGGCTCGAGCCGGAAGGTCGTGGCCGAGGCAAACGACTTGAACCCCTTGAGGGTCAATGTCTTCAGATGCATACGGCGCGTCGTCAGCTCTCGGTCAGGCGGCGGCGCCACGGGCGCCGCCGGATCCGGCCTCCCCGGAACGCCGCAGACTCTACCCGCGGGCCCCGACAGGCCCCGGTCAGGCGCGCGGGTCGACCCCGGCAATCGCCTCGTGGTGGCGGATGACCTCGGCAATGATGAAGTTCAGGAACTTCTCCGCGAAATGCGGGTCGAGGCCGGCGTCGTGGGCGAGGGCCCGCAGGCGCGCGATCTGACGCTCCTCGCGCGCGGGGTCGGCGGGCGGCATACCGGACCGGGCCTTGAGCTCACCGACCTGCTGGGTGGCCTTGAAGCGCTCGGCGAGCAGATGGACGAGAGCGGCGTCGATATTGTCGATGCTCGATCGCAGACGCAGCAGTTCGGCCGGCGCATCCCCTGTCATGCGCGGCAATTTAGGTCATCGGCGTGGACGCCGACTCAGCGTTCCACGAAGCCCGTATAGCGCCCGGTCGCCTCCCGCCACACCGGCTCGGCGACTGCGGTGACCCGGCCCGGGCGACGGGTGGTGCTGGGGAACTCGGTCAGCAGGGCGATCAGGTCCTCGAGGGCGGCGCGCTCCCCCTCGGCGCAGATCTCCACCCGGCCATCGTCGGTATTGCGGGCATATCCGGCCAGGCCGAGTTCAAGCGCCCGAGCCCGGGTCCACCAGCGGAATCCGACGCCCTGGACCCGCCCGCGGACATAGGTCACCACACGCTCGTCGCCGCTCATTCAGCCACCGTATGCCGCGCCACTCCCGCGTGCCTCCCCCGGGCTGTCGGTGGTCATCTTTACGGTGGGCACGAGTTGATCTATCGAGCGAGTTGTCCGCAGGAGGTGTCGTGAGTCAGGTCATCGTCACGCCGTCGAGCGCTTCGGCCGTGGCTACGGTTCAGGCGCCCGCCGCGACGTCTGCGGTTGTCCCCAGCCGTGCCGCCAGCGCCGCGCGCCTCGCCGGGCTCGACGGACTGCGCACGATCGCCATCGCCGCTGTCGTGATCTTCCACCTCAACCCGGCCTGGCTGCCCGGCGGCTTCCTGGGCGTCGATATCTTCTTCGTCGTCTCGGGCTTCTTGATCACCACCTTGCTCGTGCGCGAGCAGGCGCGGACCGGCACGGTGGACTTCGCCGGCTTCTGGGGCCGGCGCGCGCGCCGCCTTCTTCCTGCGCTGCTGCTGTGCCTGCCGCTGAGCATCGTGCTCGCCCGGCTGGTCCAGACCGACCTGCTCGTCGGCATCGGCCGCGAGGTGCTCGGCGCACTGACCTTCTCCTACAACTGGGTCCAGATCGCCGCTGGAGCCGACTACTTCGCGTCCACGACGCCGCAGTTGTTCACCAACTTGTGGTCGCTGGCCGTCGAGGAGCAGTTCTACCTTGTGTGGCCGCTGACGACCTGGCTGCTGCTGCGCCATGTCCCCTCGGTGCGCGCGCGCATCGCTGTGCCGCTGACGCTGGGGGTGGCCTCCGCGCTGTGGATGGGCGTCCACTTCGATCCCGACCTGGGGGCCACGCGGGTCTACTACGGCACCGACACCCACGTCGTCGGGCTGATGCTGGGCGCTGCATTGGCCTTCTGGTTCGCCGGCCCGGGTCGCGCCACCCTGGCCGGGCCGCGCTGGGCGGCGATCCGTCGCCCGGCACCGTGGTCCAGTTCACCGGCGCGTTCAGGAAGTTGTCCGAGTCCATCTGCCGCTCGGCCGCGGCGAACTCTTGCGAGCCGGGCCCGTGGCCTTGGAACTGCTCGGCCGACGGAATCGGCGAGCTGCCCGGCGGGCCCGACGGGCCCTGCGCGTAGCGGTGGAGCTCGTCGGCGACGATCTGCAGCGGGTTCATGCTCGCCCGCCGGTGCGCCTCGAGCTCGCCCATGTTCGGGCGCCACGCGCGGCGCATCGAGC
>NZ_DAOQZV010000267.1:0-4060 GCF_035343835.1 Nostocoides sp.
TCAGCAGCGAGTTGGTCGCGCTGTGGCGCAGCCGCTCGACCTCGTCGTTGATCGAAGAGTCCTTCTCGATGTAGGTGTCGGTCTGCGGAACGTAGGCCTCGGGCTGGTAGTAGTCGTAGTACGAGACGAAGTACTCCACGGCATTGTTGGGCAGCAGCTCGCGGAACTCGTTGGCCAACTGCGCAGCGAGCGTCTTGTTGGGGGCCATCACCAAGGTCGGCCGCTGCACCTGCTCGATCAGCCAGGCGGTCGTCGCCGACTTGCCGGTGCCCGTGGCGCCGAGCAGCACGACATTCTGCTCACCGCTGGTGATGCGCCGGGTCAGGTCGGCGATCGCCGTGGGCTGGTCACCGCTCGGCGAGAACTCGGAAATGACCTCGAAGGGCGCCACCCGGCGCTTGAGATCGGTGGTCGGTCGCATGAGACAACCGTATGCCGACCCACCGACAACCCCTTCGTTCGCTGATTTTGCCAATCCAAGGACACCCGTCGGTGGCTCGGTCTAGCCTTAAACAGGCCGCGGGACTGGCCAGCGGCACAACCCGGAAGAGGGGCACATCTGATGGATCGAAGGCAACTCCTGATCGCGGGTGCGACGACCGGCCTGGCCGGCGCGACCACGCTGACTGCCGGCGAGGCCTCGGCCGCGCCGTTCGGTTTCAACAGCACCTTCACGTCGAACAAGCTCGGCTGGTCAAATGTCTACGGCAATTGGATGCTGCGCAATGGCAACCTGCACTGCGACGGCATCCCCGGCTACTCGACCTCGGTCAAACACTCCAACAACTACAGCGACTACATGTTCCAGGCGCGCATGAAGCGGTCCGGGAACTACGGCGGCAACGCCGCCAACCGCCTCATCGTGCGCGGCAACCCGTCGCGCCTCAACTCGGCCATGAACTGGCGTCCGTCGTATCTCTTCCAGTACGCCAACGCGGGGTGGTTCTCGGTCTGGTTGATCACCGCCACCGGCGCCGAGACGCCCGTGGTCGGCTGGACCAATCTCGGCTACACCCTCAACAACTACGTCACGATCTCGGCGTATGTGGCAGGCGACTATCTCGCGTTGGGGCTGAACGGGATCTGGGTGTGGTCGGGGTACAACTCCGCTCTGTCCTTCGGACAGGTCGGGATGGGCTTCTGGACGGCTCCGGGCTACTGGGGCAAGCTCGATGTCGACTACTCCCGCCTCGGCTATGCCACCCGCACCGAACGCCCCACCGTCACCTTCGCCGGGAAGCCGACACCGGGCGGCTCGGTTCACGAGGCACCTCACTAGCCCCCACGATCCGACACGGCCGGGCGCTATCCCATAGGCGCCCGGCCGGTCTCGGCCCAGACACGGTTACCACAGGGAGTAGTCGATGAGAACGAGCAAATCCCGACAGCGTCAAAGCCGCACAGCGCGCCTCGCACTCGGCGCGGCGGCGTGTGCGGCAAGCCTGGCGGGCCTCGCCTCCGCTCCGGCCACTGCCCGGACCGAGCCGGCCGTCAACGTTGCCACGCCGGGCTATCTAACGATGGCGTGGGGACGCAGTCTCTGGGCGCATGGCTGCAACCCCGGCACCCCGGCACCGGGGGTGCGCACGCTGGAGCAGGACGCCCAGGATCTCAAGGCGTATGGCCTGCGCGGCGTCGGCGGCATCGTCGTCAACCGCACGTCCGACACCCGCACGTGCGAGCGCGGAGTCACCAATGCGACCTGGGCCGACCTCGCGCGGCTGCAAACGGCATACGGGTGGTCGTTCGTCTCCCAGTCGATGAACTACACCCGGATGACAACACTGACCACCGACGCCGAGCGGTATGCCGAGACCGGCGCCACGCTCGCGCCGCTCGCGGCCCGCGGGCATACCCAGGCGTGGGGGGCCTTCTTCTATCCCGACGACGAACAGGACCTGCCGGCCCAGCAGATGGTCGCGAAGTATTTCGCGTTCGGCCGCCTCTACACCCTCGTCCCTGGGTTCAACACCAAGGCGTCGGCGACCGTCTTTCCCTACACCCTGCTCACCTACACCCCCCTTGGCGGGCGCTGCAACAACACGGCGCTGCCCTGCTACACGATCAAGGTCCGCAACGATCGGATCACCGCGCCGCCGAACGCGATCGTCAAGGCGCTCAACCCCAGGCCGGGGCAATGGTCGGTGATCCAGATGTTCCGCTTTGTCGAGGGCAAATCCGGCACTTTGGGCCAGGCCAATGCCTGGGATTGCACGAGCCCGGACTGGCGCAACCGGTGGACTGGCATCCCGGAGAACTACTGCCGCAACACCTTCCTGACGGCGCTCGCCCAGCGCGACCGAACGGTCGTCAATGTCACCCCCGCGCAGATGGCGACCCGCTGGGGCCGCACCCCGAGCGGCTGAGCCGATAATGGCGCGGTGACCGCGCGACCGATCGACCCCACCGACGAGGAGACGCGGGCACCATACGACCCGATGCCGCACGGGCCGGCGGAGGTCGGCCTCGGACCATGGGTCGGCGAGTGGCCGACCGACGAGCGGTATGACGCGGACCTGCTCCGCCACGGCGACCGCCGCAATGTGGTGGACCGCTACCGCTATTGGACGATGGCGGCGATCGTCGCCGATCTCGATGCGCGCCGGCACGGCTTCCACGTCGCCATCGAGAACTGGCAGCACGACTTCAATATCGGCACCATCGTCCGGACAGCCAATGCCTTTCTCGCCGCCGAAGTGCACATCGTCGGCAATCGACGCTGGAACCGGCGTGGGGCGATGGTCACCGATCGCTATCAACACGTGCGGTATCACGCTGATGCGAACGCCTTGGGGGCCTATCTGACCGAGCGGGAGGTGCCGCTGTGGGGCGTCGACAATTTGCCGGGGTCGCTCCATCTGGAGTCGGCGATCCTGCCCGAACGGGTGTGCTTTCTCTTCGGGCAGGAGGGTCCGGGACTCTCCGACGCCGCCCGCGAGGCCTGCGCCGCGACCTTCTCGATCGCTCAGTTCGGCTCGACCCGCTCGATCAACGCCTCCGTCGCGGCGGCCGTGGCCATGCACGCGTGGGTGCGCGAGCACGCCGATTTCGGCGAAGCGTGGCGTGGGTGAGCCATGCGTAAGCCGCTGCGCCACGCACTGGCGCGCTACCGCGCCTCCGGCGCCGATCTGCCCTTCGGCAATCCGCTCGCCGCCCACGGGCTCGCGATGGAGGGCTACTTCTGGCGCGTGACCGACGGGGACCGGTCGCTGATCGCGCTGATCGGCGTGAATGCCCCGCGCGACGGGTCACCGCCGTGGGCCACGCTCGGGTTGGCGGCCAGCAATGGGTTCGTGCGCACGGTGGCTGCCGACACCGGCTGGGCCGATCCGGGCGCGCTCGGAGCGCGCAGCGCGGACAGCTTCGTGGCCGACGCCCACCGGGTGCGTGTGCACCTCGGGGCGGACGCCCGCTGCGAGTTCGCGATCGCCGAGGCGGCGCCCTGGCTCGGTCGGGCTTTCGGCGGCTCCAGCATCTTTCATAGCGTCCCCGGTCTGAATCAGTACTGGCATCCCTGGCTGCTGGGCGGTCAAGCCACGGGATGGGCCGAGCTCGGCGGCGAGCGGTGGGAGTTCGACACGGCGCAGGTCTATGCCGAGAAGAACTGGGGCAAAGGGGGTTTCCCGGACGCGTGGTGGTGGGGGCAGGCGCAAGGCTTCACCGACCTCGGCGCCTGCGTCGCTTTCGCGGGCGGCCTGGTTCACGCCGGGCCACTGCGCACGACCGTCACCGCGGTCGTCGTCCGCCTGCCGGACGGCCAGGTGATTCGGCTCGGCAACCCCGGCACCTCACCGGTGCGCGCAGAGGTCACCGATGAGCGCTGGCTGCTGCGCGGGCGGGGGCGCGGCTACGAGGTGACCCTTGACGGCTGTGCCCCGATCGAGGCCGCACACGTCCTGCCTGTGCCACTGCCTGACGAGCGGCGCAACACCGCGGGCGACCTCGAGCACCTCAGCGCCGACCTGCGTGTCGAGGTGCGGCACCGGAGACGCCTGATCTGGGCCGACCGGTCGCGCATGGCCGCGCTCGAACACGGCGGGCTGGCCCGGGCCGAGGCCGA
>NZ_DAOQZV010000268.1:0-4057 GCF_035343835.1 Nostocoides sp.
CTCGCCGCGGCCGGCGTCGCGAGGCCGACGCATGGCGCCCGCGACCACGCATCCGGTTCGCGAGCTGGCCGTCCGGGGCACGGTTCATGTCACTCGGGCCGGCCGACTGGCGATCTCGCTGCTGGTGTCCACGCTGCTGGCCGGCGGCATCGTGCTGGGGGTCGCCATGGTCAACCGTCCGGGGGCGATCGCGTCGGCCTCGACCGCACCCGCCCTTCCGACTGTCGTCGTGGAGAAGGGGCAGACGCTGTCCGAGATCGCTCGCGACCACCTGCCCGACCTGGCCATTCATCAGGGTGTCGTCGCCCTTCAGCAGGCGAATGGGCTATCCACGGACCGGATCATGATCGGCCAGCGACTGGTGATTCCGAAGGGCTGAGGCGGGCCGGACGCGTCTTGGGAAGTCTGTGGCGACGCGCCGGGGAAGAGACCTTGCGTTGGGGTCGTTGACGAAGTAGATTCCTACATCTAGTGGTTACACGGTTGTAGTTCGTCAACATGTAGTACACATCGGTGGCGAAGTTACCCACAGATCATCCCCACGTTGTCCCCGCATTTATCCCCAGGTCGTGCTATTGGAGGTTTGCCGTGCACTGTCCGTTCTGCCGGCATACCGACTCGCGCGTCGTGGATTCGCGCACCAGTGACGACGGTGCCCAGATCCGGCGCCGCCGTCAGTGCCCCGATTGCGGCCGGCGCTTCTCGACGATCGAGACGGCCGGTCTGACGGTGCTCAAGCGCTCCGGCGTGAGTGAGCCGTTCAGTCGGAGCAAGGTGCTCGTCGGTGTCCGGAAGGCCTGCCAGGGCCGACCGGTCACCGAGGACGATCTCGCGCTCCTCGCGCAGCGGGTCGAAGAATCCGTTCGGTCGCTCGGCATCGCCGAGGTCGATGCGCACGAGGTGGGCATGGCCATCCTCGGTCCCTTGCGGGACCTCGACGAGGTGGCCTACCTCCGCTTCGCGAGCGTCTACCAGGCCTTCGAGTCCCTCGAGGACTTCGAGGCGGCCATCACCTTGCTACGCGCCGAGCGAGCCACGCTCGATCGCCTGGCCATCGACCATTGACTCCGGTGCCGCAGACCCGCGGCCCGCTTTGCCCAACCCAGCCCCATCGCATGACGCAACAACCCCAGGAGAAGGATTGATGACGGAGACCGCACGCTCGAGTGCCGCCCGTTCCGGCAAGGCCAAGGGCCTGACCATGGAGCGGATCTTCACCACGGCCGGAGTGCACCCCTATGACGAGGTCACGTGGGAGAAGCGGGAGGTCAACCAGACCAACTGGAAGACCGGCGAGGTCATCTTCGAGCAGTCGGGCGTCGAGTTCCCCGACTTTTGGTCGGTCAACGCCAGCACGATCGTCACGACCAAGTACTTCCGCGGGGCCCTGGGCACCGACGCCCGCGAGCGCAGCCTGCGTCAGTTGATCGACCGCGTCGTGCTGACGTATGTCCGCGCGGGCAAGCAGTACGGCTACTTCGCCACTGCGTCCGACGCCGAGGTCTTCGAGCACGAGTTGACCTATGCCCTGCTCCACCAGGTCTTCAGCTTCAACAGCCCCGTCTGGTTCAACGTCGGCACGCCCTCGCCCCAGCAGGTCAGCGCGTGCTTCATCCTCTCCGTCGACGACTCCATGGACAGCATCCTCAACTGGTACAAGGAGGAGGGCTTCATCTTCAAGGGCGGCTCAGGAGCCGGCCTCAACCTCTCCCGCATCCGCTCCAGCAAGGAGTTGCTCTCCTCCGGCGGCACCGCCTCCGGCCCGGTGTCCTTCATGCGCGGTGCGGACGCCTCGGCCGGCACCATCAAATCCGGTGGGGCCACGCGTCGCGCCGCCAAGATGGTCGTCCTGGACGTCGATCACCCCGACATCGTCGAGTTTGTCGAAACCAAGGCCCGCGAGGAGGACAAGATCCGGGCCCTGCGCGACGCGGGCTTCGACATGGACCTCGGTGGCAAGGACATCGTCTCGGTCCAGTACCAGAACGCAAACAACTCGGTGCGCGTCACCGACGAGTTCATGACCGCGGTCGAGAATGGGGCGTCCTTCGGGCTGACCAGCAGGATGGACGGCTCGGTCATCGAAGAGATCGACGCCCGCGACCTGATGCACAAGATTGCGACGGCGGCCTGGGAGTGCGCCGACCCAGGCATCCAGTACGACGACACCATCAACGCCTGGCACACCAACCCCGAGACCGGCCGGATCACCGCGTCCAACCCGTGCAGCGAGTACATGTCGCTCGACAACTCCTCCTGCAACCTCGCTTCCCTCAACCTGCTGAAGTTCCTGCGCGAGGACGAGACCTTCGACGCCGTCACCTTCCAAAAGGTCGTCGAGCTGGTCATCACGGCAATGGACATCTCCATCTGCTTCGCCGACTTCCCGACCGAGCCCATTGGCAAGACCACGGTCGACTACCGCCAGCTCGGCATCGGCTACGCCAACCTCGGCGCGCTGCTGATGGCGACCGGTCACGGCTACGACTCCGACGGGGGTCGGGCGCTGGCGGCCAGCATCACCTCCCTGCTCACCGGTGCCGCCTACAAGCGCTCCGCCGAACTGGCCGGCATCGTCGGCCCGTATGCCGGTTTCGCCCGCAACCAGGATGCGCACAAGCGCATCATGCGCAAGCACCAAGCCGCCAACGACGCCCTGCGCACCGTGCACACGATGGACAAGGACATCCACCGGGTCGCCACCAAGGCGTGGGATGACGTCTTGACGTTGGGGGAGAAGAACGGCTTCCGCAACGCCCAGGCCTCCGTCCTGGCCCCCACCGGGACCATCGGCTTCATGATGGACTGCGACACCACCGGCATCGAGCCGGACTTCTCACTGGTGAAGTTCAAGAAGCTCGTCGGCGGCGGCTCCATGCAGATCGTCAACCTGACCATCCCGCGGGCGCTGCGCAAGCTCGGCTACGCCGAGGAGACCGTCGAGGCGATCGTGGAGTTCATCGCCGACAAGGGCCACGTCATCGACGCCCCGGGGCTGAAGACCGAGCACTACGAGATCTTCGACACCGCCATGGGCGCGCGCGCCATCTCCCCGATGGGCCATGTACGGATGATGGCCGCCGTGCAGCCCTTCCTCTCGGGCGCCATCTCCAAGACCGTCAACCTGCCCGAGACAGCGACCGTCGACGAGATCGAGGACGTCTACGTTCAGGGTTGGAAGATGGGCCTGAAGGCGCTGGCCGTCTACCGCGACAACTGCAAGGTGGGCCAGCCGCTCTCGGACGGCGGGTCGACCGCCAAGGACGCTGCCGCTACCGCGGCTGCTCCGGTCGTGGAGAAGGTCGTCGAATACCGCCCGGTCCGCGAGCGCCTGCCCAAGCGCCGGATGAGCCAGACCACGTCGTTCACCGTCGGCGGCGCCGAGGGCTACCTCACCGCCGGCACGTATGACGATGGCCGCCTCGGTGAGCTCTTCCTCAAGTTCGGCAAGCAGGGCTCAACCCTGGCCGGCGTGATGGACGCCTTCTCGATCGCCATCTCCGTGGCGCTGCAGTACGGCGTTCCGTTGGAGACCTATGTCGAGAAGTTCACCAATATGCGCTTCGAGCCGGCCGGCATGACCGACGACCCCGACGTGCGGATGGCCCAGTCCCTCATGGACTACGTGTTCCGCCGGCTGGCCCTGGACTATATGGACTTCGACACCCGGTCGTTCATGGGCATCCACACGGCGGCCGAGCGGGCGCGTCAGCTCGAAACCGGTTCCTACCAAGCGATTTCGGTCGACACCGAGTCCGAGGACGAGATCGAGGACGAGATCGAGGGCTACGCCCAGGGCGTCGGTGCCTCCTCTAAGCGCTCCGCGCGCCCAGCCCACGAGGGCAAGGATCTCGACGCCGATGCCGTCAAGTCCGGCGCCGGTGCCGCCTCGGCCCGCGAGGTCTCGGACGAGATCCACTCCAGCCAGGACCTCCTGGCTCGCTTCCAGGGCAAGACGGCCGACGCCCCGATGTGCCTGACCTGCGGCACCAAGATGCGTCCCGCCGGTTCCTGCTATGTGTGCGAGGGCTGCGGCTCGACCTCCGGCTGCAGCTGA
>NZ_DAOQZV010000269.1:0-4020 GCF_035343835.1 Nostocoides sp.
GGGTGCACCCGCTGCAGCCGGCTGCGCGACCGGCGACGGCGGGGCCGCCGCCGAGGACGCGAACGGCGTTGTCGCGGGAGCGTTTGCGGTGCCAGCAGCGGGTGAGCCGGCAGCGGCGCGCAGGGCCGCGGCATACGGGACGGGGACGTGCGTGGTGAGCGCCACCGGCGTCTTCGGCGCGCCGAGGTCGACGACGCGCAGGCGCCGGTGGTCGACCTCGAGCGTGCTGCCGCTGTGCCCGGAGAGGGTGTCGAGCCAGCGCTGCCAGGCGGCCTTGTCGGCGACCCGGTAGGCATACCCGAGCTCCTGTGGTCCGCGACGCCGGCCGTCGGGAGCCGGGATGCGGCGGGTCAGCGACATCGAGACCTGCGAGCCGAAGCCCGCGGCGAGCCGCAGGGCAAACTCCACCGGGTAGCTCCCGCCACGCGACAAGGTGAGATTGCCGAGGTCGGGGTCGGGCTCCTTGTAGTTCGGGACGGGCGGCACGATGCCGGTCTCCAGGGCCTTGATCGCGACGACATCCTCGATGCCGGCACCCATGGCGTGCCCGGTGAAGCCCTTGGTGTTGGTGATGACGACCTTGTCCGCATCAGGGCCGAAAACCCTTCGCAGAGCGTTGATCTCGGCCGCGGCGGAGCCACCACGGGCCGGCGTGTAGGTCTCGTGCGAGACGAACATCGTCGCGGGCGCGATGACGTGCCGGTCGTAGCCGCGAGCCTCGGCCTCGGCCACGAGCGACTCCATGACGCCGCCGATGTGCTCGACGTCGAGGCGGGTGCCGTGGAAGGCGCTGTTCGCCGTGATGGTGGCAAGAACCTCGGCAATGGGTGCCAGGCCGCGCTCGCGGGCGGACACCGCCGACTCGACGACCAAGGCCGCCGCACCGGTGCCGACGATCATGCCGTGGCGGCGCCGGTCGAAGGGCGTGGCCGCGTCCTCGACCCGCTCGTCGGTGGCAGCGGCGCCGGTGGCGAGGAAGCCGGTCGTGACCCAGGGAAGCAGGTGCTCGCCGGAGGCGTCGTCGGCGGAGACAACGATGACGCGGGCGCAGCGGCCGGCGCGGATCCAGTCCTCGGCCAGTGAGATCGCCTGGGTGGTGCTGGCGCACGCGGAGTTGACCTGCGTGTTCGGGCCGCGAGCGCCGATGATCTCGGCGAACTGCGAGTGGCCCATCGAGAGCACGCGGAAGAGGAAGCGCCGGTCGAAGGCATAGGGCTCCTTCTCCATGGCCGCCCGCAGCTCGGCGATCAGCCGGTCGACCTCGGCGCGCGCCGGGTCATCGGCCGCCATGAGCGCCCGAACTCCTTCCAGCGCAAGGAGGTTGTCGCGCTGGCCGCGGAAGACGACGTACTTCTCGATCTCGTCGGCGAAGCGGTCGTAGCCGGGGAATGCGGACGCGAAGATCACGCCGGTGTCGTCGCGCAGGGCCTCCGGGAGCAGCCACTTGTCGGGCAACTGAGTGCCCAGCGTTGTGGTCTTGTAGCGCATCACCAGCGGTATGCCGGCGTCGCGCATCGCATCGAAGCCCGCCCCGAGCGCGAGCCGGGTCGTGATGTCGAGGGCCTCATCGCGGGCCTTGTCGATGCCGAACTCGGCGACGACATCGAGGGGGGCGTGCACGCCGGCGAGCTTGATGACGTCGGCGGCATTGTCGATGGTCTGGAAGCTACCGCTGCCCGACGCGTCCTTGACGATACGGGTGACGCGCTTGTCGACCATCATCTGGCGCAACTGCGGCGAAAGCACGCTGATGAAGTTCTGGCCGGCGAGGATCCGCGCGATATTGGCATCATCGAAGACCCGGTCGACACCCGGCAGGCCGAGGGCCGCACCGGTGACGACGACCGGCTCGGTGGCGCCAGGCACGGCTGCCGGAGCCACGGGGGCGGGCAGGCCGGCGAGCGCGGCCGCGCCCGCGCTGTATCCCAGGTCCGCGGCATACAAGCGCAAGCCCTCGTCGAGGACGGAGGCGAAGAGTTTGCCGAGCTCGGCGATGGTCTGATCGGACACAGCGGATCCTTGGCTGGCGGGGCGGATGGCGGCGGGGGCCGCCGGGACCGGCGCGGGGGCCGGACGAGTCGTCGCGACGGGGGCCGCGACCGGAGCGGTCGAGACGGCCGCCGGTGCAGCGGCGGGTGACGGGGTGGCGTCGGTGAAACCCAGGCCCGCGGCATACAGCCCGCAGAGGGCCTGGTTCACGGCGACCTCGTCGGCGACCTTCGGGTGGTTGGTGTAGAGCGCGACGACATCGTCATGCTGGGAGCCGAGGACGTCCTCGACGAAACCGTGCAGGGCCTTCTTGGGCCCGACCTCGACGAAAACCCGGGCACCCGCGGCATACAGAGTTTCCAGGCCGGCGACGAACTGGACCGGTGAGGCGATCTGGCGGCCGGTGTAGTCGAGCATCGTCTCGGTCGTTGCGTCCGCGGGATAGAACTCCCCGGTGACATTGGCGACGATCGGCAGCGTCGGGGGCTTGAGGTCGAGGCGGCGCAGCGCGTCGACGAAGGGCACCGACGCCGGCGCGACGATCTGGGTGTGGAAGGCGTGGCTGACCGGAATACGGGTGGCGTTGATCCCGGCGGCGGCGAAGCGCTCGATGATGCGTTCGACGGCATCGGTCGCGCCACCGACGACGGCCTGCGAGAAGGAGTTGATATTGGCGACCACGACATAGCCGTCGGCCTCGGCGACGATGCGCTTGATCTCCTCCAGCGGCCCGAAGACCGCGGCCATGGCCCCGTTGTCGGCCATCGAGACCTTGGTCATCTCGCGGCCGCGCGCGCTCACCGCTTCGAGGGCGCTCGGCAGCGTCAGCGAGTGGGCGGCAACGAGGGCGCCGTATTCACCCAGACTGTGGCCCATCACCATGTCCGGCGCAATCCCGTAGGCCGCGAAGAGCCGCGTCAGCGCGAGATCCGTTGCCAGCACTGCCGGTTGGGTGATCTCGGTCTGCATTAGCTGCTTGTTGAGCGTCTTGACCGCGGCCTCGTCGCTGCTGTCGATGAAGATGAAGGACGTCAGCGGGCGACCCAGCAAGGGGGTCATCACCCGGTCGGCCTCGGCGAACGTCTGGGCGACGATCGGCTCGCGGGCGGCGAGCCCCTTGAGCATGTTGACGTACTGAGAGCCCTGCCCCGTGTAGAGGAAGGCGACCTTCGGCGCCGGGCCGCGCCCGACATAGACGCCCTGCTGGCGCAGCAGCCGGAACGCTGCCGCGTTGCCGCTGGCAAAAGCCTTGAGCAGCTTGTCCACCTTGGCGGCCAGCTCCGCCGCGTCGGCGTAATCGACCGCCACCCGGATCGGGGCGGCACCGATCGCGGGGTCCGGTGCCGTCGGCGCCGGCGCTGTTCCAGCCTTTGCGGCCGCCAGGGCCGCGGTGAGTTGGTCGACGATCTCGCCGTCGGAGCGCCCGCCGATGACGTATGCCCCGCGTAGCGGCACCTTCCGTGGTGCCGCGGGGACAACCGGTGCAGCGGGGCCGGCGGGCACGGCGGGTCCAGCGGGCACGGCCGGGCCAGGCGTGCTGACGACGGCGCTCATGGCCGAGGTGGCCGGCACCTCGGCAGCCGCGAAGACCCGCGCCTTCGGCCGGTAGCGCCCGGGCACGTGCTCCTCGAGCACGACATGGAAGTTCGTGCCGCCGAAGCCGAACGCACTGACGGCGCCGCGACGCGCGCCATACGGGCTCTCGGGCCATGCGCGCAGGCCGGTGTTGACCGCGAACGGGGTGGCGCCCCAGTCGACATTCTCGTTGGGGTTGACGAAGTTCAGGCTCGGTGCGAGCACCTTCTCGTGCAACGACATCGTCATCTTGAACAGGCCGGCGGTGCCGGCGGCCGCCTTGAGGTGGCCGATATTGGACTTGACCGAGCCGAGCGCGATCGAGCCGACCGCGGACGTGGATTCACCGAATACGGTTGTCAGAGATGAGAGCTCGGCGGCGTCACCGACGCGGGTCGACGTGCCGTGGGCCTCGACCGCCATCGCGGTGCCCGGGTCGGCGCCGGCGCGCAGCCA
>NZ_DAOQZV010000270.1:0-3982 GCF_035343835.1 Nostocoides sp.
GTCGGTGTGGACAAGCCCAGCGCGCCTGATGATGACGTGGGGACCGTCCTGCGCGTGTCCTCCCCAGCCCGTATGCCCGCCTGGGGACGCCCGTGTGAATCCCCACGTCGCGTTGCTCGTCCCCATTGTCGATCCACCGGTCATCCACGGTCCGCAACCGCCGCTGACCTGCGCGTTCGGCGACGATCCACAGCATCCACACCCGCGATGACGATGACGACAATTGATCCAGTGGCTTTTTCGGCCCCGCGCACCAGATGTGGAGATCGCCGTGACTACGCAGGAGGCGGGGGCCTCGGATAGTGTCAGCATTCCTATGGCGGGCGGTCGCTCGCCACGGCAGCTCTTGCCGCAATCCAAAGGTGGTTGGCGAAGTGAAGTTCCGTGTCGAGCGCGATGTTCTTGCCGAAGCGGTGACCTGGGTAGCCCGTGGCCTGCCGGTGCGACCGGCCGTCCCGGTGCTCGCCGGGGTGCTCATCGACGCCGGCACCGACGGCACGGTGACCCTGTCGGCGTTCGACTACGAGGTCTCGGCGCGCATCACGGTCAGCGCGGAGGTCTCCGAGCCCGGCACGGTGCTGGTGCTCGGGCGACTGCTCTCTGACATCTCGCGCAATCTCCCCGCGGACAAGCCGGTCGACGTCAGCACCGACGGATCCAAGGTGCTGGTCAACTGCGGCTCCTCCCGCTTCGCTCTGCTGCAGATGCCGGCCTCGGACTACCCGACCCTGCCGACCCAGCCCGAGTCAAGCGGCACCATCGACGGAGCCACCTTCACCCAGGCGGTCAGCCAGGTCGCGATCGCCGCTGACCGGGGCGACACCCTGCCGATCCTGACCGGCGTGCGCGTCGAGATCGAGGGCGAGAAGGTCACCTTCTTGGCCACCGACCGCTACCGGCTCGCCATGCGCGAGTTCACGTGGAATCCCAGCTCGTCCGACGCCTCGCATATCGCGCTCATCCCGGCCAAGACCCTCTCGGAGATGGCGCGTTCGCTCGGCTCGGGCGGCTCGGTGGCCATCGCGCTGGGCTCGGCCGCCGGTGGCGACGGGCTCGTCGGCTTCGAGGCCGGCCAGCGACACAGCACCTCCCGGTTGCTCGACGGCGAATACCCCAAGGTCGCCAAGATCTTCCCCAGCAGCAGCGAGATCGAGGCCGTCGTCAAGACCGCCGACCTGATCGAAGCCGTCAAGCGCGTCGCACTCGTGGCCGAGCGCAATACGCCCGTGCGCCTGCGCTTCAGCCAGGGCCAGGTCGACATCGAGGCCGGCACCGGCGACGACGCGCAGGCGTCCGAGGCCGTCGAGGCTCGCCTCGATGGTGCGGATATCGATGTCGCCTTCAACCCCGCCTTCCTGCTCGACGGGTTGGGGGCACTCCATACGCCCTATGCCCACCTGTCCTTCACGGCAGCGCTGAAGCCGGCGATGATCTCCGGACAGTCGGAGGAGGACGGGTCACCCGACGTCAGCTACCGCTACGTCCTGCAGCCGGTCCGCCTCACCTCATAAGCACGCCGCGGCCTGCTCGGCACGGCGTCACTAGAGTGTGACCCACGCGCGCGCCCGCGCGAGCAATTGACGTCAGGAGAGGTGCACATGCAACTGGGCTTGATCGGGTTGGGCAAGATGGGTGGCAATATGCGCGAGCGGCTGCGCCGCGCCGGCCATGAGGTCATCGGCTACGACATCAATCCGGACATTTCCGACGTCAAGTCGCTCGCCGAACTGGTCAAGCAGTTGCCGGCCCCGCGCGTCGTCTGGACCATGGTTGCGGCCGGCGAGATCACTCGGCAGACCGTCGCCAAGCTCGGCGACCTGCTCGAGAAGGGCGACCTCGTCATCGACGGCGGCAACAGTCGATTCACCGACGACTTCGAGAACGAAAAGTTGTTGAAGGCCAAGGGCATCGGCTATCTCGACTGCGGTGTCTCCGGCGGCATCTGGGGCCTCGAGAACGGCTATGGCCTGATGGTCGGCGGCACCGCCACCAATGTCCGCCGGGCGATGCCGATCTTCGACGCGCTGCGCCCCGAGGGCCCGCGCGACGAGGGTTTCGTGCACGCCGGGAAAGTCGGCGCCGGGCACTACACCAAGATGGTCCACAACGGCATCGAGTACGGCCTGATGGCGGCGTATGCCGAGGGCTACGAGTTGCTGATGAAGAAGGACATCGTCGAGAACGTGCCCGGGGCCTTCAAGGCCTGGTCGCGCGGCACTGTCGTCCGGTCCTGGCTGCTCGATCTGATGGTCGATGCGCTGGAGAAGAATCCCGGCCTCGAGGGCGTCTCCGACTACACGGTCGACTCCGGTGAGGGCAAGTGGACGGTCGAGGAGGCCATCGCGCTCGATGTGCCGATGCCCGTCATCTCCTCCTCGCTCTTTGCCCGCTTCGCCTCGCGCCAGGCGATCAGCCCGACCATGCAGGCCGTATCCGCCCTGCGCGGCGAGTTCGGTGGCCACAAGGTCATGACGATCGCCGAGGGCAACGCGCTGCGCGGTGGCGCGGAAAAGGCGGCAAGCCCCGCCGCCGCGAAGCAAGCGACGTCCGTCTCGACCGCCAAGAAGGCGGCCAAGACCGCGACGAAGCGCTCGGCGACCGCCAAGAAGGCCGCCCAGAAGAAGACCGACGCCTAAGGGCACGGATCCAGCGCATACGCTGCACCGGTGCATGTCCGGCACCTCAGCCTGATCGACTTCCGCAGCTATCCGAGCGCGGAGGTTGCGTTGGGCCCGGGAGTGACCACGCTCCTCGGGCCCAACGGGCAGGGCAAGACCAATGTCGCCGAAGCCCTCGGCTATCTCGCGAGCCTGGAGAGCCATCGGGTCGCGAATGACGCTCCGCTCGTGCGTTTCGGCGCGAGCCAGGCCATCGTGCGCGGTGCCATCGTGCGCGACGCCCGCGAGACCCTCCTGGAGTTGGAGATCAACCCGGGCAAGGCCAATCGTGCCCGCCTGGGTCGTTCGCCGGTCGGGCGCCCCCGCGAGGTCCTCGGGACCTTGCGTTCGGTGCTCTTCGCTCCCGAGGATCTCGCCCTCGTCAAGGGCGACCCCGCCGCGCGCCGGCGATTTCTCGACGACCTCCTCGTCCAGCGGCAACCGCGCTGGGCCGGTGTGCGCGCGGATTACGACCGCATCCTCAAGCAACGCAATGCCCTGCTGAAATCCGCTGCCCCCGTGCTTCGCCGCGGCCGCCGGGCGCGACCGGTCGAGGGCGTGAGCGCGGCAAGCGAACGCGAGAGCGCGCTGCATACCTTGCACGTGTGGAATGCGAGCCTTGCCGGCTTCGGCGCGCAATTGCTGTATGCCCGCCTGCGTCTCGTCCGCGATCTCGGCACCCACCTCACCACGGCGTATGCGACGGTCAGCGGCGAGGACGGTCAGGCGCTCCTCAGCTATCGGTCGTCGCTCGCCGAGCCATGGGCCGCGGCCATCGCGGCCGGTGAGGTGCCCAGTGTCGAGGAGTTGATGGCCGGCTTCGCCGAGACGCTGATCGCGTTGCAGGAGAACGAGATCGACCGCGGTGTCTCGCTCGTCGGGCCCCATCGCGACGATCTGCTCTTGACCCTTGGTGAGCTCCCCGCGAAGGGGTATGCCAGCCACGGCGAGTCCTGGTCCTTTGCCCTAGGGCTCAAGCTCGCGGCCTACGCACTGTTGCGGCACGACCTGGGGACCGATCCGGTCCTGGTGCTCGACGATGTCTTCGCGGAGCTCGACTCGGGGCGCCGCGAACGGCTGGCCGCGCTGATTGCCGACTGCGAGCAGGTGCTGATCACCGCCGCGGTCGAGGCCGATATCCCGGCGGGCCTAAGCGGCCGGACCCTGGCCGTGACCCGCGGCTCCATCGGGCCCCGGGAGGAGTGATGGACCCCGACGAAGACGTGCTGCCCGATCCGGAGGAGTTCATCCCGGATGCGTCGGTCGCTGCTGCCGAGGCCCTCGCCCGCGCCCGCGCGATGGCCCGGGCCCGCGGACTTCGGCCG
>NZ_DAOQZV010000271.1:0-3967 GCF_035343835.1 Nostocoides sp.
CGGGCCGCGCCGAGATGACCGACTTCCTCGCCGTGCTGACCAACAAGGTCCAGCTGGTGACCTTCCCGCACGTCATCACCTCCTGCTATATGACCGGCGGCGCCATGGTCATGGGCGTCTCGCTGTGGCTGATGCTGAAGAAGAAGCACGCGGCCGACCACTCGATGTATCGCAGGTCCGCGCGCATCGGCGCCTGGGTCTCGCTGGTCGCGAGCATCGGCGTCATGGTCACCGGTGACATCCAGGGCAAGATCATGACCGAGGTGCAGCCGATGAAAATGGCTGCGGCAGAGGCCCTTTACGAGACCAAGACCAATGCCGGCTTCTCGATCTTCACGATCGGCTCGCTCGACGGCTCCAAGGAGATCTTCTCCATCCGGATCCCCGGCCTGCTCTCCTTCCTCGCGACCGGGAGCTTCCACGACGAGGTCGAGGGCATCAACCAGATCCGTCCGCAGGAGCAGGCGCTGGCGCAGAAGGTCACCGAGCGCTACGGCGCCGAGGTGGGCAAGCTGGCATACGACAAGACGTACACGCCGAATATCCCCGGCTCCTACTGGAGCTTCCGGCTGATGATCGGCCTCGGCGCGCTGTCCAGCCTGCTCTCGCTGCTGACCCTCTGGGGCACCCGCAAGGGCGCCAGCCCGGCGAGCAGGTGGTGGAAGCACATCGCGATCTGGAGCCCGCTGCTGCCGGTCTTCGCGATCAGCTTCGGCTGGATCTTCACCGAGATCGGCCGGCAGCCATGGATCGTCTACGGCCTGATGACCACCGCGAGCGGCGTCTCGCCGTCGGTCTCGGCGACCAGCGTCTTGATCTCGATGGTCGTCTACACCCTGCTGTATGCCGCGCTCGCCGTCGTCGAGGTCAAGCTCTTCACCGACTACGTCAAGAAAGGTGCCGAGGCGTTCGAAGAACCCACGTCGCCCGACGAGATGTCCGACGACAGCCAACTGCAGTTCGCGTACTGAGAAAGGAGAACTGACATGGACCTCGCAGTGATCTGGTTCCTTCTCATCGCCGTGCTGTGGACCGGCTATCTCGCCCTCGAAGGCTTCGACTTCGGCGTCGGCATGCTCCTGCCGATCCTCGGCAAGGGCCGCGACGCCGACGACACCGAGAAGCGTCGTCGCGTCATGATCAACACCATCGGCCCTGTATGGGACGGCAACGAGGTGTGGATCCTCACCGCGGGTGGCGCGACCTTCGCCGCCTTCCCGCACTGGTATGCCACCTTGTTCAGTGGGTTCTACCTCCCCCTCCTGCTGATCCTCGTCGCGCTCATCGTGCGCAATATGGGCTTCGACTACCGCGGCAAGCGGGCGTCGGCGACCTGGAAGGCCCGTTGGGATCTCGCGATCATCATCGGCTCCTTCGTCCCCGCGCTGCTGTGGGGTGTCGCGCTGACCAATGTGGTGCGCGGCGTGCCGATCGATGAGCACATGGAATACACCGGCAACCTGTTCACCCTGCTCAACCCGGTGGGCCTGCTCGGTGGCCTGACCTTCGTCGCCCTCTTCCTGACGCACGGCGCCTACTTCATCGCCCTGAAGACCGCCGGCCCGATCCGCGAGGACGCCCGCGCCTTCGCGACCAAGTCGGGGCTGGCCGCGGCCGGGCTCGCCGTCATCCTGCTGCTCGTCCTGGGCATCACCCGGGGCAGCATCTGGTCCTGGCTGACGACCGTTGTCGCGGCCGTCGCGCTGCTTGCGTCGATCGCCTCGAACATGCGCGGCAAGGAGGGCTTCGCCTTCACCGGCACCTTCGTGACGATCGCGTTCGCGGTGGCGACGTACTTCTTCATGCTCTACCCGAACGTCATGCCGAGCTCGACCAAGGACGCCTGGTCGCTGACCATCCACAATGCGTCGAGCACCGACTACACCCTGAAGATCATGACGATCGCCGCCGTGGTCTTCACCCCCATCGTCCTGCTCTACCAGGGCTGGACCTACTGGGTCTTCCGCAAGCGGATCAGTGTGGAGCAGATCCCTGCTGCACAGGATCCGGGCCACGTGCCCGCCGCCGTCCGATAGGTCTGCCGGCGTCCTTGTGAAGCCCTTCGACCCCGAAGTCTTCTCCACCGTCCCCGAGGCCCGCCGCCCCTTCGTGGCCTTGGGGGTGGTGGGGATCCTCCAAGGGGTCGCCACGATCGCGACCGCGTTCGCCCTGACCGGCGTCGTGGTCGCGATCGCGCGTTCCGCAGATGTGCGTATGCCGCTCACCTGGCTGGTCGTGCTCTTCGCCGCCCGCGGGCTGCTCGCCGCCGCCGCGGAGTATGTCGCGGCGCGCGCCGGCGCGGTCGTCTCGAAGGCCCTGCGAGCGCGACTGCTCGCTGCGTGGGCGGGGCGACCGGACGGCATACGGCCCGCTGCCGCAACGCAATTGACGCTCGCCACCTCCGGATGCGCAAGCGTAGAGCCGTATGTCGCGCGCTACCTCCCCGCCCTCGTCGCCGCCGCGATCGTGCCGGTGGGTGCGGTCGTGACGCTGGCAATCGTGGACTGGCCGAGCGCGCTCGTGGTGGTGTTGACGCTGCCACTGTTGCCGCTCTTTGCGGCGTTGATAGGGCGGGCGACGCAGGACGAGACCGCGCGGCGCTGGCGGGCGCTGGCCGACCTCGGCGGGCACTTTCTCGATGTCGTGCGCGGGTTGCCGACCCTGGTGAACTACGGGCGCGGCGAGCGGCAGCTGGGCACGATCCGGGCGGTCTCGCAGGAGCACCGGGTTGCGACCATGCGCACGCTGCGGATCGCGTTCTTGTCCTCGGCGGCGCTGGAGTTGCTGGCGACGATCTCGGTGGCGATCGTCGCCGTGCTGTGCGGCGTGCGACTGGCCAACGGCGCGATGCCGCTGTCGATGGCGATGGTCGCGATTCTGCTTGCGCCGGAGGCATATTGGCCGATCCGCCGGGTTGGGCAGGAGTTCCACAGCGCGGCGGACGGGGCGCAAGCGCTGGCCGAGATCCAGGCGGAGCTGAGTACCCGTGACGGGGCGGCCGCGGCCGCCGGAGCGAGCGAGGCCGGAGCCGGGGTGGCCGCTGACGATCGGCGAGGCGCCCTGTCGGCACTGGCAGCCGTGGAGATGGGCGAGGTGACCTATACCTATCCCGGGGCGCCGGAGCCGGTCCTGGCCGGTATCGACCTCCACGCCGGGCCCGGACTGACCGCGATCACCGGACCCTCGGGGGCCGGCAAGACCACCCTGATCGAGTTGATCGCCGGTCTGCGCGCCCCCGACTCCGGGACCGTCACGGCACCGCCCTGCCATGTGGTGACGCAGCGGCCTTACCTCCCGACCGGCACCCTGGGCCGTGCCCTTGCCCTGGGCAATGGCGCTGCGCCACAAGCGATTTGGTCGGTGCTTCGCGACGTCGGGCTCGACGGCTTCGTCGCTGGCCTGCCCGATGGGTTGGAGACGGTGGTCGGCGACGACGGCTTCGGGCTGTCGGCCGGCCAGCGGGCGCGCATCGGCCTGGCCCGCGCGCTGCTCGCCCCGGAGTCGGTCATCCTGCTCGACGAACCGACCGCCCACCTCGACGACGCGAGCGTGGCGATCGCGCATACGGCCATTGCGCAGTTGGCGACGCGGCGCGTGGTGCTGGCGATCACCCACCGGCCGGAGTTGGTCGCCCTCGCCGACCGCGAAATCCGCGTGGCTTCCGCACCGGTCCCCCTGTCCGCGGAACGGGCCCGGCCGGGATCCGCGGACGCGAGCGCTTCACCCCGCGGTGACATGGACGCCGGCCCGCGAGGTAGTTCAGGCGCCGCCCGCGGCGCGGACACGAGTCACGGCGCTGCGACGCAACCTCTGCTAGCAGAGGTTGCGTCAGTCAGCAATCCGTCCGACACGGCCGCGGTCCAGCGACTTGTGCACGGCGAAGGGGGATCGCAGCGCACAACCGCCGCCGCGGCTGGCGCCGGCCGGAGTCGGCGCCAAGCACCCCCCGAGCGCGTCCAGCTCCCCG
>NZ_DAOQZV010000272.1:0-3964 GCF_035343835.1 Nostocoides sp.
GTCCAGTAGGACCAGTATTTCGTCGACGGCGGCGCGACCACGCACGCGTCCTGGGCCGGTGTGGGCTTGCCGTTGATCCGGCACACCATGCCCGGGAAGCGCGCGACGAAGGCATAGGTGAAGCCCGCGCCCTTGAGCGCCGTCAGGCCCGACGTCGGGTCGCCCGGCGCGCACGATTTGGTCGTGGTCGAGCCGAAGTCGACGATCACCGTCACGCCCTTGCCGACCGGGCAGATCGCCGGAGCCGGGGCCGGGGCCGTCGACGGGGCCGCGCTCGAGGAAGCAACCGGGGCGGCCACCAGAGACCCCACGGCAACGGCGGCGCCGGCGGACAGGACCGCGAATGAGCCTCGGAGAGAGCGTGTTTGCATGATCAGTGGGTCCTTCCACGTCGGAGAATGGCGCTGGCGCCCGCTGCGCCCAGAAGAACGAGGGCGCCCGCGATGACGAGCGGACCGCCGCCTGAGCCGCCGCCGTCGTCCCCGATCGGCACCGCGGCGACAGCAGTGGCCTGCCCGGTGGGCGCATCGGTTGCGGCGGAGGTGAGGGGCCCGGCTGGGCTCGATCCGTCCGTGGTGGAATGCGACGCGGTTGCCGTGACCGTCCGAGTGACGGTGGGCGCGGGCGCAGTCACGGTGACTGTCGCGGCCGCCGTCGCCATGACCTGCGGCCCCGCCGATCGCGTGACCGTCGCCGTGACGGTACGCGTCACGCTGCCGGACGTCGGCACCGTGCTGGTCGACGCCCCCGCGGACGTCGACGAACCTCCCGACGATGTGCTCGTCGACGAGGGCGTGCTCGTTGCTCCGCCACACGCGGATGACGGGGCCGTCGCCTCATCGATCGTGATACCCACGAGCGAGACGCCGGCTAGCCCCAGCGCCGCTTGCGCGCTGGACCTGCGTTCCTGGTCACTCACCGGCCGGCCCGAAGCCAACACATCGGCATACGCCGCTGCGTCATAGGCGACCGCACCGCGCAGGGATTCGTCTGCGTCACAACCAAATTGGAGCGAGAGCAGGAAGTTCTGAGCATCTCGCGCAGCATCGCCCCATGCCTCGCCGGACAGCGCGAACGCCATCGCCGAAAGGCCGGTCGTATTGCTGTTGGGTGATGACGCGCCAGTGCCACCGCCGATCCCACCATCGGCCCCCATCCGCGCTCGCAGGTAGCCGAGGGCCCGGTCCGCCGCCGCGTGCTCGCCGGTGTCGCGCAGCGCGGTGACAGCCAGCGCGGTCGGGTCGGGGTCGCTGACGCACCCATCGTCCGTGACATAGAGGCGGAACCCGCCGTCGGCGCATTGCTGATCGAGCAGGAACCCCACCGGCCTCGCCGGCGCCTCCCCCGCGACCCGCGTGGTCGCCAGGATCCCGAGGGCCTGGGTGTAGGTGTTCGATGTGTCGCCGTATGCCGTTCGGTCGGCATAGCGCCCGTCGGCGCCTTCCAGCCCCGCGAGGTCCGCGACGAGGTCGCGGCCGGCGAAGGCGCGCGGGTCGCCACCCATCGCGGTGGCGAGGAGCACGGTCTTGGCGACCGGGCCGGCATACAGCTCGCTGGGCGCGATCCCGGGTCCGAGGTATGTGCCCAACTCCGGCGCCACGGCCGACACCGCACGGCGCGCCTGCTCGGGTCCGACACCGGTGGCGAGCATGCCGAGCACGGCGTCGATCGATAGGCCCGGATCGGCCTGGTCGGTGCCCGGATAGGGGAGGACGCCGTCATAGGCATCGAGTTGGCGGGCGAGGAAGCCCCCGACTTCGCGCGTCGACCTCGAACCCCCAGCGTCGGCCTGTGCGCCCGCGGCAGCACCCACGCCGACAATCCCGGCGACGGCGAGGCCGGCCGTGCAGGCGGTGAACAGGTGGGTGGGGCGCACGGCGCTGACTCCTCGCACGCGGCGCGACGAGCCGGGAGGCCCGGCCTGCCGGACCGCATCCCTCGGCGGTGGACAGAAGATTCGACGCGGGCAAGGCATTCCGGCTCGCCGCTTGCGCGGCCTACGGCTGCGGGTCAGCGCCGGACTTCGACCGGCTTCCCCTCGAACGCGTGGCTATCGCTCGCGCGATAACCAGGGAAGTTTAGCTCAGGGTGGTCGAGCCGCGGCCCGAGGCCGTCGGGCACGCCCCAAAGACGCCCCCCGTAGTTTGCCCACGCAGAGCGTGGGACCCTCCGCTCCTTCGGCCAACGCAGAGCGTATGACCCAGCTCCAATACTTCGCGGGGACAGCTGTCCGTACGGGTTTTCTAACACGGCCTTGGTCAGCGGCCGCCCGCCGGATCCTCGCGCTCGGCCCGCAACGGCCGGCTGGAGAAGAACGCGAAGATCTCCGCCAGCGACAGGTCCTCATAGATCAGCCCGTGGACGAGGGAACTGATCGGCATCTCCACGCCGGCCTTCGCTGCCAGCGCCTTGACCGACTTGGCGTTCAGCACGCCTTCGGCGACCTGACCAAGTTCGGCGCAGACGTCATCAAGCGAGCGCCCCTGGCCGAGCCCGAAGCCCACGCGATAGTTGCGCGACTTGACCGACGAGCACGTCAGCACCAGGTCGCCGACGCCCGAAAGGCCCGACAGCGTCAGGGGATTCGCGCCCCGCGCCACCGCGAGCCGAGTGATCTCGGCCAGCCCACGGGTGATCATCGCCGCCCGCGTGTTCGCGTCAAATCCGAGCCCGTCGCCCGCACCCGTCGCGATCGCGATGACATTCTTCGCGCACCCGCCGATCTCCACGCCGACCACATCATCGGTGACATAGGGCCGCAGGAAAGGCGTGTGGAAGGCGTGCTGCACGGCCACCGTGACCTCGTCGTCGGAGCCCGCCACCGTCACCGCCGTCGGGAACTCGCGCGCGACCTCGACGGCGAAGGACGGGCCGGACAGGAAGGTCAGCCGCGGATGGAGCACCCCCGGCAGGACGTCCTGCAACACTTCGCTCATCGTCATCAGGTTGTCGACCTCGATGCCCTTGGTCACCGAGCAGATCAACGCGCCACGTCCGATGAAGGGCGCCGCGGCGTTCGCCACCACGCGCATCGCGTGCGAGGGCACGGCCAGCACCACCAGTTCGGCCCCGGCCAGCGCTCGTTCCAGATCGGGCTCACCGGTCATCCCGGGGGGCAGGGTGATGCCGGACAGATAGCGGGCGTTCTCGTGGCGCTCGGTGATGTCGGCGAGGACCGGACCATCGATATCCCACATGGTCACGGCATACGACTTGCTGGCCAGCGCGTAGCCGAGCGCCGTGCCCCACGAGCCCGCGCCGAGCACCGTCACGCGCACAACCGACCACCTCTTCCTCGTGCCCACCCCGTATGCCGTGAGCGTAGTGAGTGCGCCCCCTCGCCGCGAGTAGATGTGACCCAGCGCGCCGCGCCGCCGCGACCGGCGAACCGGTCGCAGTCGCTACATTCCGGCCATGGACGAAGTCGTGGTCGAACGCGTGCTGCGCGTGGTCGAGTTGATCCCACGCGGGGAGATCGCGGCATACGGCGAGATCGGCCAGATCGCCGGATGCGGCCCGCGCCAGGTGGGGGCGATCATGAGCCGGTATGGCGGTGGCGTCCCGTGGTGGCGCGTCACCAACTCCTACGGCGACCCGCCTACCCACCTGCTCGACGAGGCGGTCGCGCGTTGGCACGCCGAGGGCATCGCTCTCAAGCCCAACGGACGCGGCGCCCGAATCGCCGTGTTCGGCACCGACCAGGCCGCTCTCGCCGCCCGCTACGAGGCCGGGCTCGCGGGCGACAAGGCCTGCGGGCAGTTGGATCGCTGACCTCGAACCCACCCCATCCGCGAGTCGTCCCCTGGGTGGACTCGGTGAAGGAGCGCCGGGTCCTCGCGATCTCGCCGATGTGCGGATTTCGCCAAAGCGCTGCGGGCTTCCGCGTGCCGTCCTATCGTCTCGAATCGAGTCAGAGCCCGATCTCGATGTGCAACGGCGTTCCGAAGGAGTCAGAAATGTCCGG
>NZ_DAOQZV010000273.1:0-3924 GCF_035343835.1 Nostocoides sp.
CGGTCCCGGTCGGTCGCGGCGACTTCCCAGTCGGACTTGGCGTGACGGATCACGACGAGGGTGTGCGGCACCGGCGTATTCCTCCAGGCGTTCCGGCGGCCCGTCGGCCGCGCTGACCTATGGCGTGGAAGCCAGCGTAGGCGGTCGGCCTCCGCGGTCGGCCTCCGCAGGCGTCAGGCGGGACGGAAGCGGGCGCCCATGGCGTGCGCCTCGATCATGGCCGGGCCGTACCACGTCAGCAACCGCCCGGACACCAGGCGTGTCGAGACTCGCGCGAACGCCTCGGGTCCGTCGTCGGCAGTGAAGACATAGGGCTCATCCGGGAGCAGCACCACATCCACCCTCGATGTGTCGATCTCGCCAAGCTCGACATGCGGATAGCGCTCCCGGCCGGCGAAGACATTGGCCAGGCCCAAGCGCGCGAGCAGATCGCTGGTGTAGGTGGCGCCGCCCACGACCATCCACGGATCGCGCCAGATCGGGACAGCGACGCGCGTATGCGGTGAGGGCACCGGCCCGGACCACAGCTCGCGAGCCTGCCGCAGCCATACCGGCTCATCCTCGGTGAGAACGGCGACGAGGCGGGCCATCGACGCGAGTGCCGTCGGCACATCGACGATGTCGGTCACCCAGACCGGTATGCCGGCTGCACGCAAGCGGTCCACATCAAGCTCCCGGTTCTCCTCCTTGTTGGCGACCACCAGATCGGGACGAAGTGTGGCGATCGCGGCGCGATCTGGGTTCTTGGTGCCGCGCACCCGGACCACATCCAGGCCGGCCGGGTGCGTGCACCAGTCGGTGGCACCGACGAGCACCTCGGGCGCCGTGGCCGCGATGGCCTCGGTGAGCGAAGGCACCAAGGAGATGACGCGGGTCGGTCGCGCGGGGAGGTCGACGGCATACCCCAAGTCGTCGTGAGTCGGTGCCGCACCCATCTCGCCATCGTGCCATCCAGGCGCGCCCGATCTTGTCCGCGGGCCCGCGCGGCCAGCTTTGGCGCTCCCCTCTGGCGTGTCCTGCCCCCAGCAGGGACCATGGTGCTATCGGCCGGGCAGCGGGAGGCGTGATGGATCAGGCATTTGCCAGCTATCTCGAACGGGTGCGGGCCCACAGGGGTGAGCTGGGTGAGGCCATGCAGGCCCTCGACGCAGCACTGGAGTTGCCTGCGGACGAGGGACCGCATTGGCGGCGGCGCGTGCGCGCAGCTTTGACCGAACTCGCCCACGACATCCGCACGCACGTCGAGCTGACCGAGGCCGAGGGCGGGCTGTATGACGATCTGCGCGCCTCGGCGCCGCGCCTGACCAATGGCGTCGATGCCCAGCTCGACGAGCACGCCCACCTGCTCCTCGAGGTCGACCGCCTGCTGGATGAGCGCGACGACGGGCTGGCCGGTCAGGACGTGGCCGGGCACCGTGCCGCCGTGCGCGGACTGTTGGCCCGGCTGGTCAGGCACCGCGAGCGCGGCGCGAAACTCGTGCACGAGGCCTACGAAGTCGATCTGGGGGGATCCGGCTGAGGTCGCCACACGGCATACGGCCTGGGGAATAGCAATCCGACTAAGGTGGTTGCTCGTTCAAGGAACGGCCGCATCAGCGGCGACGCCCTCCCCTAGGAGCACTACCCCATGAAAATCGGCATCATCCTTGGCTCGATCCGCGACGGCCGCACCGGCGAATCGGTGGGCGACTGGGTCAGGCAGCAGGTCGAGGGCCGCACGGATGCGGTGTTCGAGGTGCTGGACCTGAAGACCTTCGACGTGCCGCTGCTCACCTCCGCCACCGTCCCCGGAGCGGCGAACAAGCAGTACGAGAGCCCCGAGGTCACCGCCTGGAGCCGGGCCGTCGACGCCTGCGACGGCTTCATCTTCGTCACGCCGGAGTACAACCACAGCGTGCCGGGTGCCTTCAAGAACGCCTTCGACTCGCTCGGCAGCGAGTGGGCCGGCAAGACGGTGGCCTTCGTCTCCTATGGCGCGGAGTCGGGTGTGCGGGCGGTGGAGCACTGGCGTCAGATCGTCTCGAACTTCTCGATGGTCGATGTGCGCCAGCAGGTTTCGTGCAGCCTGTTCACCGAATTCGGGCCGAACGGCTTCACCCCGAACGACCGGCGGGCCGCGGAGTTCGAGACCCTGCTGGGCCAGCTGCTGCCTCTGACCGCCAAGCTGCGCGGCTGAGGGCGAGTTGAGCGGGCCGATCAGGTCCGAACGGCGCTCGGCTGCATGAGCAGCCGAGCGCTGGGCCGTCCCAGCGGCAGAGTTCGGCGGGCGAGCGCCGGGCCGCGTCAGCGGCCGAGCTCGGCGGGCGAGCGCAGGATGCAGAACTCGTTGCCCTCGGGGTCCGCCAGCACGACCCAGCCGGTGCCGGGGCCGTCGATACCGCGCAGGTCGCTGACCTGACGGGCGCCGAGGGCGAGCAGACGCGTCAACTCCTCATCACGGGTGCCTGAGTCCGGTCGCGGCCGCAGATCGAAGTGCAGGCGGTTCTTCAGCGTCTTGCGCTCCGGGACCTCGATGAACAGGATCGTATGACCGGTTTCCGGATCCTCGATCGAACACTCCGGATCGCCGGGGCTGTTGGGGTCGTCGGGATCGTCGACATAGCCGAGGACCTGCTTCCAGAACTCCGCCTGCTCGTAGGCGTTGCCGGCGTCGACCGAGGTGTGCGAGACAAAGGACGTCATACGCCCTAGGCAATCACACCGCCGCGGCGGGCCGCCGCGAATACGCCCATCCAGGGCCGCGCACCAGATAGCCGAAACGGTCGCTCCACGTGCGGGAACCGGCGATGTCGCGGGCGATATCGCGCCATTCATGGGCCGCGATGCGGGCCGGGTTGTTGGTGTCGATATTGCGCGTGAGGCCGTAGACCACGGGCTCCCCCTCCGGCTCGAAGGTGCCGAAGATCCGGTCCCAGACGATCAAGATGCTGCCGTGATTTCGGTCGAGATAGCGGCGGTTGGAGCCATGGTGGACCCGATGGTGTGACGGGGTGTTGAGCACACGCTCCAGCCACCCGATCGAGCGCACCACCTCGGTGTGAATCCAGAACTGGTAGATCAGATTGAGCGCTCGCGCGTTCTCGATCGCCGATGGCCGTATGCCGATCAGCGCCAGTAGCCCGTAGGGCACGGTCCACGTCACCCCCTCAGCGACGGGCTGTCGGAGCGCGGTCGAGAGGTTGTAGTGCTCGCTGCTGTGGTGGACGACGTGGACCGCCCAGAGCCAGCGGCTCTCGTGCGAGAGCCGGTGGTTCCAGTAGTAGATGAAGTCCCAGCCGGCGATGGCGAGCACAGTGCCCAGCGCGCCCGAGCCGAGGTCGCGCGCGTGGGTTTCGAAAAGGTGCTTGGCCGACGTCTGGGCCGCCCAGGTCGTGGCGACGGTGAGCGCCGTCGCACCTACTGCTGCTACCGCGGCGGCGCCGGTGAGGCGTTGCGGGACAATGCTGTTCGGGCTGATCGCGGCCAGCATGGCGGGCGTGGCGGGATCGGCCGCGGGCCATCTGCCGGCGGTCGCGCCGCTAGCGGCCGCGGATCCTTGGGCGGCGGGCGTATCCGGAGGGGTCGCGGACACCGAGCCGGCGGGAGTGCCAGGGTCGGGCCGGACGCCGGCAGCGGGGAGTTCGCCCGCGGCATACCGGACTCGGACGATGTCGGCGATCGTGGTGACGAGCGCACCGGCCGCCGCCGTGCCCAGCAAAGCCTTGCTCCAGCGGCCGACGCCGGGCGTGACCGGGTCGAGCACGCGCTTGGCCACAGTGGGGGCGAGGAGACTGCCGACGCCCATCGACAGGCTGGCGAGTGTGTCGGCAAGGGTGTAGTCACTTGCGCGAGTGGTGCCGGGCGCTGGGGGGTTGCGCCGCAGCCACGCGTACTCGGCCCCCATCGCCCCGACATACGCCGGGATCGCGAGCACGGTTAGGTCAA
>NZ_DAOQZV010000274.1:0-3891 GCF_035343835.1 Nostocoides sp.
GAGATCCGCGAGGAGATTGTCGACGTCGTCAAGGACGAACTCGACTGATCTTGGGTCCACCGAAAGCTCACAATTGTGCAGTTTCGGGATCAGCCGACCTGTGGCCTTGGCCGTTATGTGGCGGGGTTCTGTCGCCGCTTCGTGAGTTCCCTGATGATCGGGCGAATCGTCCCGTGGGTCGATCCCCAACTGACACAGCCTCGTTCGCACGCTTAGCGACTCCGGGCTGCGTAAAACCACTTCAGTCCTCGCTGTATAGTTCAGCGCATGCTGACCATTGCTTCTCGCCTGGACGTGATGAACCGGTTGGGCCGCGCGCTGGCCGACCCGACCAGGTCCCGGATCATCCTGACGCTGCTCGACCGGCCGGCCTACCCGGCAGAGCTGGCCCGCGATCTGGACCTCACACGCTCCAACGTGTCCAATCATCTGGCGTGCCTGCGCGACTGCGGCATCGTTGCTGCCGAACCCGAGGGCCGCAAGACGCGCTACGAGATCGCCGATCCCCACCTGACGCAGGCGCTGACCGCCCTGGTTGACGTCACCCTCGCGGTTGACGAGAACGCCCCGTGCATCGATCCTGCCTGCTCGGTGCACGGATGCGACGCAGCAGAGGCGGGCGCGTGATCCTGGCTGCGGTCCTGCAGGCAATCGGCCTGTTCATCGCGACCAACATCGACGACATCATCGTGCTCTCCTTGTTCTTCGCCCGCGGCGCGGGCCAACGCGGGACGACCACCCGCATCTTGGTCGGCCAGTACGTGGGGTTCGCCTGCATCCTCGGTGCCGCTGTGCTGGTGACTATCGGAGCCGGAGCATTCCTGCCCTCAGCAGCTATCCCGTACTTCGGGCTCATCCCCCTGGCCCTCGGTCTCTGGGCTGCATGGCAAGCCTGGCGCGGAGACGATGACGACGATGACGCCAAGGTCACGGGCACGAAGGTCAGCGCGTGGACCGTCGCAGGAGTCACCTTCGCCAACGGCGGAGACAACATCGGCGTCTATGTCCCCGTCTTCCTCAGCGTGGAACCCATCGCAGTGGTCGCCTACTGCCTCGTCTTCCTCGCGCTCGTCGCGGTCCTGGTCGTAGTCGCCAAGTTCGTTGCCACCCGGCCGCCGATCGCTGAAGTCCTCGAGCGCTGGGAACACATCCTGTTCCCCATCGTCCTGATCGGCCTCGGCATCGTCATCCTCGTCAGCGGAGGAGCGTTCGGTCTCTGACGGAGCCAAAGCGAACGAGAGAGGTCGCCAGGCTCGACGCTCCGGTATAGGGATCCCTGTGCGGGTTCATGCTGCGCAGCAGGAGAGTTTGGTGATGTCGGTGGTGAAGGTTTGGGCGGTGAGTTTGAGGCCTTCGGCCATGGTCAGGTAGGGGCTCCAGAGGTTGGCGACCTGGTCGGTGGTCATGCCGGCCTCGAGGATGTAGACGCCGGCGGCGGCGAGGTCACCGGCGTCCTGGGCGAGGGCGGTGATGCCGATGATGCGGCCGGTGTCGGCGTCGGTGACGATCTTGATGAGCCCGCGGGTGTCACGGTTGACGATGGCGCGCGGGACGTGCGCCAGGGGCAGGACGCGGCTGTCGCAGCGGATCCCGGCAGTGCGGGCCTGCTGGTCGGTCATTCCGACGGAGGCCAGGGCGGGGCTGGTGAACACGACCCGGGGCAGGTGGCGGTAGTCGACCTCCCGGCCGGCTCCGGTGAGGGCGTTGTCGGCGACCAGGGCGCCGTGGGCCGCGGCGACGTACACGAACTGCGGGTGGGCGGTGACGTCACCCGCGGCCCAGATCCGCGGGTTCGTGGTGCGCAGGTGGCTGTCGATGATGACCTCGCCGCGCTTGCCGGCGCGCACGCCGATGGTGTCGAGGCCGAGCGTGCCGGTGACCGGGCGGCGGCCGGTGGCAACGAGGAGCTCGGCCGCGCGGAGCTCGTGTGAGCCGTCGGCGGTGGTGGCGGTGACCGTGACCTCGCCGGTGGCCGGGTCGCGGCGCACCGCGGTGGGCACCGCGCCGCGGATGATCTCGATGCCTTCGTCGGCGAGGATTTCTTCCAGGGCGGTGGCGGCCTCGGGTTCCTCGTGGGAGGCCAGCCGTGAGCGGACGAGCATGGTGACCTGGGCACCGAGGCGGGAGAAGAGCTGGGCCTGCTCCATGGCGACGTAGCCGCCGCCGATGACCAGCAGCGACTCCGGGACGTGGTCCAGCTCCATCGCGGTCGTCGAGGTCAGATAACCGGCCTCCTGCAGGCCGGGGACCGGCGGCGCCCAGGGCGTGGAGCCGGTAGCGATGAGGTGGTGCGCGGCCCGGACGGTTTCCGCCGTGCCGTCCGGGCCGGTCACGCGGAGTGCCGGCTCAGTCGGTGTGCCGACGAAGGTGGCCTCGCCGGGGTGGAGGGCCCACCCGTACTCGGCGGCCAGGGCCGCGTACTTCTCGCTGCGCAGCGATCCGACGAGCTTGTCCTTGCCGGCGACCATGGCGGGCATGTCGACCGGTGGGGCGTCGGGGAGTGGCAGACCGGGGAACCGGGCGGCGTCGAGTGTGACGTGGCGGGCCTCGGCGGCCGCGAGCAGGGCTTTGGAGGGCACACACCCGGTGTTCACGCAGGTACCGCCGATGGTGCCGCGCTCGATCATCACCACCCGCTTGCCCAGGGTGGTGGCGCGGATCGCGGCCGCGAACGCCGCCCCACCGGACCCGATCACTGCCAGGTCATACGACCTGCCCTTGTCCGTTGCCGTCATAAGTCCTCCCTTGTTGCCGCGCCTCAGGACCAGGATCGACCTTCCAGTGCACTGGAAGGTCAAGGCAGAATGAGTGGCATGCGGATCGGTGAGGTGGCTCAGGCGTCGGGCACGACAGCTAAGACCCTGCGGTACTACGAGGACGTCGGACTCCTCCCCGACCCCGACCGCAGCCCGGCGGGGTACCGGGACTACGGCCCCGAGGTGCTCGACCGGCTGCACTTCATCCGCCGGGGCCAAGCCGCCGGGCTGACCCTGGCCCAGATCGGCCAGGTGCTGGCCATCCGAGACCGGGGCCAGGCCCCCTGCCAGCACGTCACCGACCTGCTCGACACCCGCCTCGCGGTCATCGACCGGCAGCTCGCCGAGCTCGCGCAGCTACGCACCACGATCGCCATCCTGCGCGAGCACGCCACCACCGGCGACCCGGCCACATGCTCCCCCGAGGACGTCTGCCGCTACCTGTGACCCGCGAAGGTCACCGGCCCGTGGCACCATCGCGACATGGCCGATGACACCCAGCAACGATGCTCGTGCTGCGGCCGCCAGCGGCCACGAAGGTCGCTCCACGCACTCGGGAGCGAACCGGCCTACATCTGCCGAAGGTGCGCGCTCTGGGTCGCCCTTCACATCGCTCGCGACTGAACGACTCCGCCCGCAACGCGGGCACGCCGCCGGCCGCGGCGAACATCGTCGGATGGTGCGCGAAGGAACCAAAGGGCGCGAATGACGACCAATCATCACGCCGCCAGCGCGATCGCGGGCGCCCGTTGCCGCACTCCTCATCCGACGGTCTGAGCTCCACCGCCTGGCAGCGGTCCGAAGCCTGGAGAGGGCATCGGAACCGGACGGGACCCCCTAACGCTCAGTGGTCCGCCCTCGCAGCGGTTGCGGTCGGTCCAGTTGTCCGTCCCGTAGGAGGAACCCGTTGCGGAGGCGGTGCAGGTCATCGGCGGAAACCCACGCCCGAATGTTCGCAAGACCGCCCGAGAAGGGTTGTCCGGTGACGGTGCGTCATATGGGACGGCCTGTCGTCCCGTAAACGAACGATTCCGCTACAGCGATGACGAGGGTGCGTTGCCCTGTCTGTGGCTTGCGCCACACACAATTGTGCAGTTTCGGGATCAGCCGACCGAAAGCTCACAATTGTGCAGTT
>NZ_DAOQZV010000275.1:0-3859 GCF_035343835.1 Nostocoides sp.
CGCCCGCCGCACCGCCACGCCCCTGCTCGGCGAGCCGGCGAGCCACTTGCGCGTGGTCCAGCCCGACGAACTCGCGCCCGAACCGCCCTTCGCCGCCCATCCCTCCGCACGCCCGTCTGCCCCCGGCAAGCCCGGGCTGAAGGAGTTCGTCGCGGGTGTTCGCGCCGTCGCCCACCGGGCCGCCGGGCCCTTGGGTATGTCGCGCGACGAGGCTGAGGCCAAGGCCGCCGAAGCCGTCGCGTTCATCCGGCGCCGGCTGACGGGCGACTACGCCGTCGACAACTACGGCTATGACGCGGACTTCGCCGAGCACATCCTTTACCCCCTCCTCCGGCCGCTCTTCTACACCTGGTTCCGCGTCGAGGTTCGCGGCCTGGAGAACATTCCCAGCACCGGTGGCGCGCTCCTGGTGGCCAATCACTCCGGCACGGTCGCGGTCGATTCCCTGATGACCCAGGTCGCCATCCACGACAAGCACCCTGCGCACCGCCAACTGCGCGAGCTCGGCGCGGACCTGGTCTTCGGCACTCCCGGCCTGGGCAGCATCGCCCGCAAGGGCGGAGCCACCCTCGCCACCAACCCCGACGCCGAACGCCTGTTGACCAGCGGCGAACTCGTCGGTGTCTGGCCCGAGGGCTTCAAGGGTGTCGGCAAGCCGTTCAACGAGCGCTACAAACTTCAACGCTTCGGCCGCGGCGGTTTCGTTTCCGCGGCCATCCGCACCGGGGTGCCCATCATCCCGTGCGCGATCATCGGTGCCGAGGAGATCTACCCGATGATCGCCAATCTCAAGGGCTTGGCCAACCTGGTGGGTCTGCCCTATTTCCCGGTGACGCCCACCTTCCCCTGGCTCGGCCCCCTGGGCATGATTCCGTTGCCGAGTAAATGGATCATCGAGTTCGGCCCGCCCGTCGACACCGGCGCCTTCGACCCGAAGGCCGCCGACGATCCGATGATCGTCTTCGACCTGACCGACCGGGTGCGCGAGACCATCCAGCAGACCGTCTACGGCCTCCTGGCCTCGCGGCGCTCTGTCTTCCACTGACGGCGTGCGACTGCCCCGCGCGCGCCCAGCCCGTATGCCGTCCGCTCACCGCGTGTCCGCACCGGGGGCCGGGACTGTCCCGCCGGTTGTGCTCATCGGCCGCCCGGGTTGTCACCTGTGCGCGGACGCGGAGCCGGTCGTGCGCGCAGTGGCGGCCGAGTTCGGACTGACTGTTGTCGAGCAGTCGGTGGACGACGACGCGCGCCTGAGCGCGGCATACGGCGATCTGATCCCGGTGGTGTTGATCGACGGAGAGGTCCACGCCTACTGGCGGGTCGATCCGCAACGGCTGCGCGCCGCGCTCGGCGCCCGTGGTCGCTGACCCACGGGCGCAGGGTGACGCTGCTCACGTGGCCGTCGCGACGACGAAGGACCATGCCCGCAGGGGTATCTCACTCTGCACGCGAGACTTTGTGAAGGCCTTCACAAGCGCGTAGCCTTGCGAGAAGCGCGAGGGTGCCGATCGGCACCCGGATCGCCCCGACCACGCCTGACAGAACGAGGTGACCCAGGTGTCAGCGACCGAGATCCGGCGTCGCGGCATCCCTGACGCCACGGTCGCCCGCCTGCCCGACTATCTTCGCGCGTTGACCTCGATGAGCGACAGGGGGGTCGTCTCGACCTCCTCCGAAGCGCTCGCGGCGGCCACCGGCGTAGGCTCGGCGATGGTGCGCAAAGACCTCTCGTTCCTCGGCAGTCATGGCGTGCGCGGAGTCGGGTATGACGTTACCCACCTCTCGGTCGAAATCGCCCGGGCGCTCGGTCTGACGCGCGACTGGCCCGTGCTGATCGTCGGCATGGGCAACCTCGGGCGCGCCCTCGCCGCCTATGGCGGTTTCGCGGCGGGCGGATTCCAGCTCGTCGCGCTGCTGGATCGGGATCCCGCAGTCGTCGGCCAGCCCGTGGCCGGCCTGGTGGTCAGCGCGATGACCGCGCTCCCGGCGCTGGCCGCGGCCCCCGACACGCTGGGTGTGATCACCACCCCCGCGCACGCCGCCCAGGAGGTCTGCGACGCACTCATCGCGGCCGGTGTCACTTCGATCCTGAACTTCGCCGCCGTGACCTTGAACGTGCCTGCCGGCGTCGATGTGCGCAAGGTCGATGTCGCAACGGAACTGCAGATCCTCGCCTTCCACAAGCAGCAGCGCAGCCGCGCTCCGAAGCTGGCGGTGGCGCCGTGAGCCTGCTCGTCCTCGGCCTCTCCCACCACAACGCACCCCTCGACCTGCTCGAACGGATCAGCCTCGACGCCTCCGGCCGCCGCGATCTCGCCCACGCCATCGCCGGGAGCGAGCACGTCCGCGAGGTCGTCGTTGTCTCCACCTGCAACCGGACCGAGGTGTACGCCGAGGCCGCCACCTTCCACGGCGCGATCGCGGACATCACCGATGCCCTGTCCGGGCAGTCGGGCCTTCCGCGGGCCGACCTGACCGAGCGACTCGGGGTGCACTACGAGGATGGTGCGATCGCGCATACCTTCCGGGTAGCAAGCGGTCTCGACTCGATGGCGTTGGGGGAGAACCAGATTCGGGCACAGCTGCGGGTCTCGTTGCACGAGGCACAAGCTGCCGGGCTGACCGGGTCGAGCCTCAACCAGCTCTTCCAGCAGGCGTTGCGGGTCGGCAAGCGCGTCCACACCGAGACCGGCATCGAGACGTATTCCTCCTCGCTGGTCGAGACCGCATTCGGGGCGGCCTCGCAGATCGTCGGCCCCCCGGCGCAAACGCGACTCGTCGTCGTCGGGGCGGGCGCAATGGCGGCATTGGTAGCGACCACGGCGGCGCGCGCGGGCTACGGCTCGATCGTCATCGTCAACCGGACGTATGCCCGCGGTGAAGCCCTGGCCTTCCGCGTCGGCGGCCGCGCCGCCCACCTAGCCGAACTTCCCGATGCCCTCGGCGCCGCCGATGTGGTCGTGTCGTGCGTCGGGGCGCCCGGCCTGGTGCTGACAGCATCCGTGGTGGACGCGGCGCGGGCGGGGTCGCAGCGGCCCCAGGTGTTGGTCGACCTGGCGATGCCGCACGACATCGAGCACGCGGCTGGGGACCTGCGGGGGGTCACGCGACTCGGGTTGGATCACCTGGGCGCCCGGCTGCGCGCGGTAACGGGCAACCCCGTCGTCCGGGCGGCCACCGGCCTGGTCGACACCGAGGTCGCCGACTTCATCAGCGCCCGGTCCGTCCAGGCGGCGGTCCCGACGATCGCGGCCATGCGTGAACGAGGCGCCACGATCCTCGCCGGTGAAGTGGGCCGCCTGCGCTCGCGCACGCCGAATCTCGGCGACGCCGAACGTCGCGAGGTCGAGATCGCCATGGGCCGGCTCGTCGACAAGCTCCTGCACGGCCCCACCGTGCGGGTCAAGGAACTCGCGGCCAGCGGCCGGATGGCCGAGTATGCCGACGCCCTTGCCGAACTCTTCGCACCCGCGCCGGCCGCGGAATCGGGGGCGGTGACCTTGCCGGCGCTCGCCTACGACCGACCCAGCGAGGGCGGGTCGAGCGCAGTCACCGGCGCAGCCGCCGGCCTACGCCCTCATGGGGGATCCCGAGCCCCTGCCGTACGTGCAGCCGGGCGGCCGGCACGCCGAAACGCGCCCCGTCGTTGCAGTAGCGCAGGTCGCAGCAGGCGGCGAGGTTCATGCCGCCGCCGATGCAATAGCCCGTGATCTTGGCGATGGTCGGCTTCGCACAACGCCACAGGCTCATGAAATCCTCGGTGTTGCGCTTCATGCCGGCATAATCGACCATCGGATCCCAGGGATAATCCTCCTGGGTCCACTGGTTCTTCGCGCTTTCCTGCGCGTAGCGGACGAGC
>NZ_DAOQZV010000276.1:0-3852 GCF_035343835.1 Nostocoides sp.
GGCCGCCACGTCGGGCGGCCCGGCGACGCGGTGCGCGGCGTGCGTCGCTCCTAGGCCCACCTTGATCCCGAGGTCGGCCGGGCTCAGCCGGATGAAGACGTTCTCGTCGGTGACGTCATCCCCGAAATAGACGACCGCATCGACGTCGAGTGCGCGCGCGAGGGCGGCGAGGGCGCTGCCTTTGTCGACCACCAGCGGGGTGACCTCGACGACATCCTTCCCACGCAGCACGGTCAGTTCCGGGTGCTCGGCCAGCACCTCGGCGGCGCGCCGGCCCGCCTCGGCGGCGTCGGGTGGCGTTGCCGTGCGCGTATGCAGCACGGTCGCCGTGGGCTTCAACTCCAGTCGCGCCCCGGGCATGCCCCCGAGGGCCGCGTGCAGCGCGACGGTCACAGCATCCAGGCTGGCCTGCTCGGTTTCCGAGAGCGTTATCCCGATATCGGCGCGCGTGCTCTGCGCGCCATGGCCGCCGATCAGGGTCAGCGGGGAGTCGGCGCCCTGACCGGTCAGCTGCGCCAAGGTGGCGAGGTCGCGGCCGGAGACGAGAGCGGCATACGTGCTGGGAAGCGCGGCGAGCGCGCAGAGATCGTCGAGCGTCCCCGGCAACGCCCGGGAGGTCATCGGGTCATCGACGAGGGGGGCGAGCACGCCGTCGAAGTCGCTGGCCACCAGCAGCGAGGGGGAGCGGGCGACGAGCTCGAGGGCAGCACGCAGGCCCGGCTCGGACGTCATGACGTCGAACTCCCCCCGGATCGCGACCCGTCGGCTGGTCCCGAATCCCATGCTAGGAGATCGAGGAACCGGCCCGCCCACGCATTGACATCGTGATCGGCTACCCGCTTGCGCATCGCCCGCATCCGGCGGCGACGCACCTGCCGCGAATCGCTGATGGCCGCCACGATGACATCCTTCAACCCGTCGATGTCGTGGGGGTTGGTGACATAGGCGGTGCGGAGTTCGTGCCACGCCCCGGTGAACTCCGAGAGGACCAGCGCCCCACCGTCGTCGACGCGTGCGGTGACATATTCCTTGGCGACGAGGTTCATCCCGTCGCGCAGCGGCGTGACGAGCATGACGTCGGCGGCCAGATAGAGTGCCGCCATCTCGGCCCGGCCGTAGGACTGGTGGAGGTATTGGACGACGACCGACCCGATGGAGGCGAACTCGCCATTGATGCGGCCGACGGTCCGCTCGATCTCGGTACGCAACTGACGGTAGGCCTCGACCCGCTCACGGCTTGGTGTCGCCACCTGGACGAAAACGGTCCCCGGGTTGGCCAGCCGCCCCTCCCGCAGCAGCTCCTCCACCGCCTTGAGGCGATGGCGAATGCCCTTGGTGTAATCGAGCCGGTCGACCCCGAGCAGGAGAGTCTCCGGATTGCCGAGCGAATCACGGATCTCGCGTGCCCGGGCCTGGACGGCCGGAGTGCGTGCCAGATCGGCCAGCGAAGCGACATCGATGGAGATCGGCACGGCCGCCGCCCGCACCAGGCGCTCGCTATCGCCGATGCCCACCGTGACCTGGCCGCTACGGGTGGGCAGGTCCAGCAGCCGGCGGCAAGCCCGCACGAAGTTGTCCGCATCGGCCTTTCGCTGGAAGCCGAGGAAGTCGGCGCCCAACAGGCCCTGAAGGATCGGCCGTCGCCACGGCAGTTGGGCGAAGAGTTCGACCGGGGGGAAGGGGATGTGGTCGAACCAGCCGATCCGCACATCGGGGCGCAGGTCACGGACATACGCCGGGGCCAGCTGGAGCTGGTAGTCGTGGATCCACACGGTCGCTCCCGGGGCGGCGAGTTCGGCGATCACCTCGGCGAAGCGCCGATTGACCCGCTCGTATGCGGCCCACCACGTGCGGTGGAAGTGCGCCGGCACGATCACGTCGTGATAGATCGGCCAGAGGGTGTCATTGCTGAAGCCCTCGTAGTAGTGCTGGATCTCCTGCGCCGACAAGGCGACCGGATGCAGTCTGATGCCGGAGTCGTCAAAGGGCTCCGGGGCGTCGCCGGCCTCGCCGGACCAGCCGATCCAGACCCCGTCGCGGCCTTGCATCACCGACTCCATGGCCGTGACCAGCCCGCCCGGGCTCCGTTGCCAGGAGGTGCTCCCATCGGGTGCCTCGACCCGGTCGACGGGAAGGCGATTGGCTGCGACCACCAGGTCGAAGCGGTGGGTGGAGCCGGGGCGATCGGCGGTCTGGTCGGAGGTCATCGAGCCACCTTCGTCAAAGTCGGGGTCCGCTTCCACTCTATGGGTGTCTCGCACAGTGGGATTACTTCGGTGCGGCCCGATTGAGCGGCCGGTACGCCTAGCGTGGGGAGGGGCGGACGACTACGTTGTGAGCCTATGAAGATCAGTGAGGTGGTCCGCCACAAGGACGTCGGCGGAACGGTGGTCACCATCGGACCGGACGCGACGGTGGGCGAACTCCTCGCCCTCCTCGCGGAGCACCGCATCGGCGCGGTGGTGGTCAGCGGTGACGGGAGTTCCGTCGACGGGATCGTCAGCGAGCGCGATGTCGTGCGCCACCTCCATACGAGCGGGCCGGCGATCATCGAGGGCCCGGTCTCGGGCATCATGACCGCCGAGGTGCGCACCTGTGCGCCCGACTCCGAGCTTGACGAGCTCGAGTCGACGATGACCGAGCATCGCATCCGTCACGTCCCGGTGGTCGTGGACGGTCATCTGCAGGCGATCGTCAGCATCGGCGATGTCGTCAAGAACCGCATCCAGTCCCTGCAGGCCGAGCGCGACCAGCTCGAGGCCTACATCCAGCAGTAGTCCACCCGATCCGTGCCGCGAGTCGGCTCGGCTCCCGGGGTCATCGCTTACGGTTAAGGCATGCAGACCGAGGTGCTGGGGCAGGGGCCCGAACCCGACCTGCCGGAGTTCACCAGCATCGGCGGCTATCGCCTCGTGCAGCAGCTCGGCGAGGGCGGTATGGGTGTGGTTCACCTCGCGCTCGACCGATCGGGTAAGGCCGTCGCGATCAAGGTCCTCCGCCCGCACGTGGCCGCCGATCCGGCCGCTCGCGGGCGCTTGGCCCGCGAGGTCGAGACGCTCAGCCGGGTTCGGCACCCCAATGTCGCGCCGATCATCGACCAGGACGTCGAGGGCCCGCTGCCCTATATCGTCACCCGCTATATCGCCGGGCCGCCGTTGGATCGGGTGATCGAGGAGCACGGCCCCATGCGCGGGCCGGCGTTGCTGCAACTCGGGCGCGGTCTGGCCGCGGCCCTGCACGGCATCCACGAGGCCGGTGTCGTCCACCGCGACGTCAAGCCCGGCAATGTGTTGATGCTCGACGGCGAGCCGATCCTGATCGACTTCGGGATCGCCCACGCCGCCGATGACGTCCGCCTGACCCGGACCGGCCTGGTGATGGGCACGCCCGGGTATCTCTCACCCGAGATCGTCGAGGGCGCCGAAGTCACGGAGTCCACCGACTGGTGGGGCTGGGCGGTGACCTTGGGCTTCGCCGCCTCGGGTCGCCCGCCTTTCGGCAAGGGAACCATGGAGTCGGTCTTGTCCCGCGTGGTGCGCGGCGACGCGGACCTCAGCGGGGTCGATCCCGCTCTCGTGCCGCTGCTCGACGCCGCGCTCTCGCCCTATCCGCAAGACCGCCCGACCGACGCCGAGGTCATCCGCGCCCTCGAGACCTATGCCGCCGGCGGCGCAGTCACCGATGTGCTGCGCACGGCGCCTCGTCGCTCGGTTCCCGAGACCGATGCGCTAGCAGCGCCAGCGACCGCGGTGCTCCCACCTGTGGCCCCGGCCCCGGGGACTTCCGGACCTGGGCGACCCGTGGTCGCACCGGCGCCCGGCCGGTCCGGGGTCGCCCCGGCACCCCCGTATG
>NZ_DAOQZV010000277.1:0-3821 GCF_035343835.1 Nostocoides sp.
GGCTCGTCCGGTTCCGCGACCGGCAATGCCGCTTCCCCGGCTGCGCGATCAGCCTCCGTTTCTGCGACCTCGACCACGTCATCCCCTGGCCCGACGGGCCCACCAGCCCAGCGAACCTGATAGCCCTGTGCCGGCGACACCACCGGCTCAAGCAGTCACCCGGCTGGACGGTCGCGATCCATCCCGACCTGACCGTGACCTGGACCGACCCGGTCGGCCGCCCACACCAGCTATCCGAGCGACCACCTCGGCCTCACCGACGACTGGAAGTCCCTGCCCGACAACGCCGTTGCCGCGCCAGGTCGCGACGCGACCATACGCACCCCGGCCGCGTCGAACGAGGGCGAGATCAGCCCACTCGAAGCACACCTCACCCGACTGCTTGCCGCCTGAGCGGCGGCAAGAACCGGCCGGATTGGACCTCGCCACGGGCCGGCCGTTCGCCGGTCTAGGCCGAGGGTTCGGCGACGCGGCCGATGAAGAGCGGAGTGGCGGATTCCACCTCGTGGATCACGAAGAGGAAGGGCCGGTCGAAGGTCAGCGCCTTCGGCTCCGCCGGCGCTCCGGCGGCGTCCATGATCACGGCCGTGGCGGCTGCGGCTTCGGCACCGTTCTCGTCGACCGCGATGAAGGCCTCATGGATGACCGCGGAAATGTAGAGCCGCTCCTGGGTAGTCATCGCCGAGAAGTCCGCCTTGTCCGCGTCGAAGGCCAACGGCATACCCATCGCGGGCAGGATCGCCGTGAGCGGTGACGGGGTCCGGAAGTTCCATTTCGGCAGCGTGAGTTGAACGGCCGGCTGGTCGGTGGCAGTCAGTGCAGACCTGAGCTTGTCCGCGGTCAGCCACGCGCGCTGCGCGGAAACGCCCGGGTCCTCGGTGCGCACCAACGTCATCGCCAACTCCCGGCCGGCGAAATGCAGGGTCACCGACTCCCAACCGCTGCCGTGGGCATAGGGAGCGGAGAAACCGTTGTGCATCATCGGCACCTGCCGAGCATCACCCTTATCGCCGGTGAAGGGTCCGGGCGCCGTCAGCGCTGGCGTGAAGGGCACATTCCATGGCGCCTTGAAATAGACCGCGTTCACCAGGACCAGCCGGGTTGCGGGGGAGAGCACGCCGTGGGGGATGAGTTCCGGGATCTTCGCCTGCGTCTGCTCGCTGGTCCACCCATTGATCTCGGTCCTCGCGGCCTCGGCATCGGCCTTGTAGTCCACGGTGTGCAAGCCCGCACCGAACCACTTCGCCACGGCATCGAGGAAGGGCTTCTGAAACTCCGAACCACGTTGCGGCCATAGCGAGTTCGCGCTGTCCAGGGCGATCTCGTATGACGTGCCCATCGCATCGGTCCGTTTGCCGGCCCTGCTCTCGGCCAGTCGGACGACGGCGGCCAAGCCGGCGTCGAGGCCCTCGACACTGTCGAAGTCCAGAGTGTTGAGCATCTCCTGCTGCGTCGCACCCACCGCCCCGTTGGCCGTCATACCAAGAGCAAGCGCGACCGAGAAGGGCGAGCACACCAGGTTCCCGGTCTTGTCGGTCAGCAATCTGGACGTCAACGCGGCGGTAAAGGCGCGGACCGCCTCGGCCCCCTTTGCCGCCGACCCAGCCGGCGGCTGAGCCAGGGCAACCTCGGCCTTGACGACGCTACCCCCGGAGATTGCGCCCTTGGTGGCCCCTGCGGTCTTGAGCACGGTGGCACCGTCCGAGCCGCAGGCGGTGGCGGCAAAGCCGGTAAGGCTGCCGATTATCAACGTACGCAACAGGATTCGACGATCGGGCCGCACCGGCATACGGGCGGCGGTGTCGGTTGCGGGCAATGCGTGCTGGTTTGTCATTCCGCTATGACGGCAGTTCGTCGCGGCCAGTTCCGCGCGAGCTAGGCGTGGGCGAGAATCCGCATCGTATGCCCGGGCGCTCTCCCGTCGAGGGCTTCGACGCTCACCGGCAGGCCAGTCGCCCGGTCGAGGCCGACCAGCCATTGCGTGGAGTACGCATAGCCCGGGTCCTCGTCGCGCGCTCGGAGCTCGCCGCCATAATCCTGCCGCTCGGCGATCTCGCCATAGAGCAGGGCGCAACACGAGCACCGCGGCTCGTATGCCGTGGTGGGCCGCAATCGCGCCCACCACGTCTCGCGGCCATACCGTTCGGTCGTCGCCACTTCCTCAACGTCGGCGCCGGGCACGGTGACAAGACGGCCAGGGCCGTCGGGATCGGCCGGGTCGTCGGGCACCCACTCGTGGCCGTCGGCGAGTTCGTAGGGGTCGAGCATCGCCAGCCAGTAGTAGTTGTGGAAGTAGAGGCCGTGGTCGTCGCCGTCGGTGCCGCTGGTGCGAGTGAGGACCAGGCCATCGGGGCGAAGGGTTGCCGGCCGGTCCGGTGGCTGGGGGCCGAAGTCGTGTCCCGCTGGTCGCGCGCGATCCGCGAGGTTTTCGCCAGGTCGCTCGACACGGGTCACTCGAACGTCGGACGGCCGACGCAGCCGCGCATGCAGTGCCGGCCCACTCTTCTTCGGCCAGTGGAGGGTCGGCCAGTCGAGCTCGAACTCGACGGACTGCCACAGCCACGGTGCCGACCGCGCGAGGGCGCGCCAGTCGTCGGCGGTGGGGATCGTCATACGGACAGCAGATCACGGGGTCGCCTGCGGCGCAGCCTGTTTTGTGCCGCCAGCCAGCCCAGAAGACCCAGTGTTCCGCCGAGGAGGGGCAGCACGGTGCGCGGGTGCCACGAGATCCAGGTGTCCTGTACCCCATAGAAGGCCGTATGCCGTTCGCCCGCCAGCGCGTCATCCGCCCAGTCCACGCAGGTCAGGTCGAGTGCGGGGTTGGCGACGACCACCGGATCGCCGGCGACGCCCGCCAGCGTTGTCGACGTGGCGAATGTCCGGTCGCTCTTCCACGGGACGAGCAGGCGGTTTTGCTGCCAGGCCAGGGGGCAATTGTCGTCCGCTTGCACGGGGATCTCGGGGATGTGCGAGTCCGCTGTCGGCGCGTTCACGTCCGGAATCAGTGCTCCGTTCGCCACGTCGAAAATGCGTACGTCCGTGGGATTGCCGGGCGCAGTGGGCGCGGACCGGAGAGCGAGCCGCGTGCCGTCCGGGGACAGCGATGCGCTGCCGATGACGAACTCGGGTCCAGGGCGCGTGCCGGTCGACTCCAGCGTCACGCCGGTGTCCTGCCAGCCGCCCCCGAGCCAGGTGGGATCGTAGATCTGCAGGGCGTAGTTCCGTCGATCCGAGAGGTACCCGACACCCAAGAGGCGCTGCCTTACGAACCCGACGAGGGTGACATTTCCGCGCGGAATGCCAAAGCTATGACCGTCGGTGTCCACGACCACGCCCGCAAGCGCCATAGCAAAACCGTCCCGAGGCTCCCCGGTCAACGGGAGGTAGACCCACCGCGAGTCCGGGCTCCACACCATCTGGGTCTCGAGGTCCGGTCGCTGGGTAGCGGGATGGCCGAGGTCGACGGGACGGCCCGTCGCCAGATCGAGAAGCTGATAGGACTCACCGTCGGTATCCGCCGCAAAGCGGCCGTTCGGCGACACGCGCACCGCCCGGGCCGTGTCGCCGATTCCCGCGAGCCACTGCATCCGGCCGCTGGGGAGGACCGCATACGTGCCGGTCCGGTTCGGCTCGCCGCCAGCTGAGGTCGGGGCCGGTGCCCAGGCAATCCCCGACACCGGTCCCGGTGCCGCGTCGCCATCGTCGATGCCGGTAATCCGCTCGGGGTAGCCGAGAGCGCGGGCGTCGGTGTGCTCGATCGAGGTCGCGGGCGGCGCCGGGCCGCGCTCGTATGCCGTGAGCCGGGCCACGCCGCCGCCCAC
>NZ_DAOQZV010000278.1:0-3820 GCF_035343835.1 Nostocoides sp.
GGCCCGGGCCGAGCGCGACGACCCCCGCGCGGATGGCGGCGTTCAGGCCGCCCCCCGGATCGGTGAGCACGCGCGCGCCGACGCCCTCGGCATACCCGCGGATGTCGTCATCGCCGGTGACGACGAGGAGCCGGTCGGCACCCACGGCCAGGGCCGCCATCTCGAGCGTGTCACGGGCGAGAGCGCGACTCAACGCCGCGCGTTGGGGATGGTGCAGACGCGACTTGCCGTTGGGCGCTCCCTGCGCCGGGATGACGACCCGCCACCCCTGGGCGCGCGCGTCGGGCGGTGTCATGCCGGTGATGATGTCATGGCGGAAGTAGGCTGCCGGGCGGCCCGCTAAGCGGGCCGGCCCCGGTGTCGCAGGCACGAGATAGAGGTTCAATGGCGAAGACGACCCAGCAACGCGACTTGCCGCGGGCCTACAAGTTCGTCGTTCGCGTGCTTCGGCCGTTGCTCATGGTGCTGACCAAACGCGACTGGACCGGAGTGGAGAATCTCCCGGGCGAGGGCGGGTTCATCGCCTGCCCGAATCACTTGTCGCACACGGATTTCGTCATGTTCGGGCATCTGATGTACGACGTCGGCCGCCCGGTGCTCTTCCTCGGCAAGTCGAGCGTTTTCGAATATCCGGTGATCGGTTGGATCGTGCGGCGGGCCGGGCAGATCCCGGTCTATCGCGGCAGTTCGCGGGCGATCGACGCCTACCGAGCGGCCGTCGATGCGGTCCGGGCCGGCGCCGCCGTCGCGATGTATCCCGAGGGCACATTGACGCGCGATCCCGACCTGTGGCCGATGCGCGGCAAAACGGGTGCCGCGCGGGTCGCCCTGGAGACGCGCTGCCCGGTGATCCCGGTGGCGATGTGGGGGCCGCAGGAGTTGATGATGCCGTACGGCCGCTCGGTCCACCTCTTTCCGCGCAAGACGATGCGCATCGACGTCGGCACCCCGGTCGATCTGAGCGATCTGTATGACGCTCCTGACCAACGTGTCGCCGCCAGCGAGGCGACCGACCGGATCATGGCGGCGCTCACGGCACAGGTGGCCGCCCTGCGCGGCCAGGAGGCGCCGCCGGTGCGCTACGACCCGGCCGCGCACGGGATGACCGAATTTGGGCGGCCAGAGCGTAAGGACGGCTGAGGTGGCGGGAACCGTCGCTCAGCTGCCGGCCGCAGCGAGCGCGGTGACGATATCGGTCCAGATGTCCTCGACGTCCTCGATGCCGACACTGATGCGCACCAAGGTCTCCGGTGTCGTCACCGGCTCGTTGGGGATGGCGCGACGGCGCTCCCACTGGGTCTCGACGCCGCCGAGTGAGGTCGAGTTGCTGATCAGGGTGGCCGCGGCGCACACGGCATCTGCGCTCTCGGCATCGCCCGCGAGTTCGATCGAGATCATCGCGCCGAAGCCGGGGTAGCGCACGCGCGATACTCCGGCGAGGTCGCCGAGACGGGCGGCCAGAATCGCGGCATTGCTGCACGCCCGGTCGAATCGGACTGCGAGAGTGCGGATTCCGCGGGTGGCTAGCCAGGCTTCCATCGGGCCGGGGATCGCGCCGCCCAGAGTGCGCGCCGACAGCAACGCGGCGTGCAAGTGCGCGTCGCGGGTGACCAACGCGCCGAGGACCACATCGGAGTGGCCCGAGAGGTATTTCGTTGCCGAGTGCAACACGATGTCGGCGCCGAGTTCGAGCGGGCGTTGCAGGAGCGGGGTGGCGAAGGTGTTGTCGACGACGACCACGGCGCACTCGCGCTGCGCGACGTCGGCTGCCGCGGCGAGATCGGCGACCTGGAGCAATGGGTTGGTCGGTGATTCGAGCCAGACGAGCGCGGCGCCCGGGATCGCTGCGGCCACGGCATCGGCGTCGCTGACATCGACCCAGCGCACGAGCCATCGGCCGGCAGTCTCGCCCTCGCGCAGCACGGTGTCCACGCCGTTGTATGCCCCGGCCGGCGCCACGATCGTCGCCCCGTGCGGCACGAGCGTCAGCGCGGCGCTCGCCGCCGCCATACCCGAGGAGTAGAGCAGGGCCTCGCCGCCTTCGAGTGCGCCGAGCACCTCCTCGAAGGCGCTCCACGTGGGGTTGCCCGCGCGGGCATACCGCAGGTCGGTGCCGACGACATAGGTCGATGTGAACGTCGGGGGGATCACAACGCCGGCGCCGGGCTCGGCCGGCGGCCGGCCGGTGGCGACCACCGTGGTCGCCGGACGGGACGCGGACTGGGGTCTCGACATACGGGCGACAATAGGCCGTCACGTCCGGGACGGGCGCGCAGGCCCGGGATAGTGTCGAGCGTGATGAGTGCAATGGACAACGCGCAGAGCAAGATCCGGGTCGCCCTGCTCTTTGGCGGGCGCTCCTCCGAACACGCCGTCTCGTGCGCGACCGCCGGGGGTGTGCTGCGCGCGATCGACCGCCGCCGGTATGACGTGCTCCCGATCGGGATCGCGCCCGACGGTCGGTGGGTGCTTCTTCCCGACGACCCCGAGCCCCTGGAGTTGCGGCGCGGCCACGTGCCGGCGGTCCCGGAGAGCGCACCCGGTGTCGTCGTGCCCACGAGCACGCGCGAACGCGGGCTGCGCGTGCTCGATCGCGGCGAGATGCCGCAGGAGCTCGGCGATGTCGACGTCGTCTTCCCCCTGCTGCACGGCCCGTTCGGTGAGGACGGGACGGTTCAGGGGATGCTCGAACTCGCCGACATCCGGTATGTCGGCAGCGGCGTCCTCGCGTCGGCGGCCGGCATGGACAAGCACTTCATGAAGGTCGTCTTCGCCGGCGCGGGACTGCCGGTGGGGCCGTTCACGGTGATCACCGATGCGCAGTGGCGTCACGACCCGGCGGCTGCGCGGGATGCGGTGGCCGGTCTCGGTATGCCCGTCTTCGTCAAGCCGGCCCGGGCCGGGTCGTCGATGGGCATCACCAAGGTGACCTCGATGGACGATCTCGACGCGGCGGTTGAGAACGCCCGGCAGCATGACCTGAAGGTCGTGGTCGAGGCCGGGATCGTCGGGCGCGAGATCGAGTGTGGCGTGCTCGAGGGTCATGACGGCGCCCCGCCTCGGACGTCGCGGGTGGGCGAGATCGTCGTGCGCTCGGGGCATGGTCACGACTTCTACGACTTCGAGGCGAAATATCTCGACACCGACGACTCGGTCGAGCTGACCTGCCCCGCTGATGTGCCGGCGGATATCGAGGCGCGCATCCAGGAGTTGGCGGCGCGGGCCTTCCTCGCCCTCGGCTGCGAGGGGCTGGCCCGGGTGGATTGCTTCTACACCGAACGCGGTGATGTGCTGATCAACGAGATCAACACGATGCCCGGCTTCACGCCCTATTCGATGTATCCGCAGATGTGGTTGGCGAGCGGGCTGACCTATCCAGAGTTGATCGACGAGTTGATCACGCTCGCGCTCGAACGTCCGGTCGGCCTGCGCTGACGGCCGACGCCACGGGATCAGGGTCGCCCTAACCCGCCGAAGTGCCCACGCAGCGTCGGCCGGTGGCCGGCAGCGTGGCCACGGCCGCATCGAAATCGGTGAGCAGCATCGGCTCCGGCGCGTAGGCCCTCGGGATCAGCACCTCGACGGCCGGATCCGTGCCGAAGGTGGTGAAGGCGGCCCCATCGCTCAACTCGCGGATGATCCAGTCCGTGCCGTCGACCGTGATGCACGGATCCGTCGTCGGCCCGGGCGGCGTCAAACCGCATCGGGCGATCACGGCGGGATCACCCCACGCGGCGACCGCCGGGTCGGCCGGGTCGGTCAAGCGCGCGGTGAGCTCGCCGAGAGCGGTGGGCCACGGCATACGGGCACAGGCGGCGGC
>NZ_DAOQZV010000279.1:0-3807 GCF_035343835.1 Nostocoides sp.
CGCGGGCGCTGCGCAAGTAACTGCCCCGGACCGGGCTCATGCGCGCGCGCCCGACCGGTAGCGACCCGCTATCACTGCAGGCCGGTCGCGGCGTAGACGCCCCCGGCCACGACGTCGGCCAGGACGAAGCCCGGCCCCGCCAGCGGCCCCACCAGAACGCTCACGGCATCGCTGGCGGCCGAACTCACGGCGGCGTGAGCGCCCCGCACCATCCGCGTCAGGTGAGCCAACGCGACACCCGAGACGTAGGCCATCTCGCGCGCCTCGGCGGACTTCACCGCCTCATCGTCGCACCCCGATGCCTCGCCGCCAACGCGCGCGGCGTGAAAGCAATGTCACCCAAAATTCACGCGAGGAAGGTCCGCCTCGCTGGTGTAAGCGTTTTCACAACGGGACAATGGACACTATGACTGCCACCGAGTCCGGTCCCGTCCCTGCTGGCACCTCCGCGCTTACGGTCTCTCAGGCCCTGGCGGCGGTCAACCTCCGGTTGGCTCTCCTCGGCCTACCGCGGGTGCAGGGTGGCGGCGACGACGAGGCCCTGGTCGGGCCGCTCCTGGAACGCCAGCGCGAACTGAGCCGGCGTCTGGCCGACCGGCTGCCCCCGGTGGACGAGCGGGTGCAGAGCTTTCTCGATGACTACCTGGCCGGCCTGCCGGACATCCCCCACTTGCCTCGCCGCACCCTGGCCCTCGACCTGCCCGGGCTGGCGCGGACACTGAGCCTGCCGGTCGACACCGATCACTATGCATCGGAGTTGATCACGAGCTATCGGCTCGCCAACGGTGTGCTCCACAACCCGCGCAACGACCGGCGCACCACTGCGGGGGTCTTCCACCTCGCCGAAGGCGGGTTGCCCATACCGGACGACAAGCTCGCGGTGCCGCGGGAGACCTTCGCGCTCCTGCTCCGCGCCGCGCTATCGCCCCCAAAAGCCTTGCTGGAGTTGCCGATCACGTCCGCGCAGCCGGAGCGGGCGGCGTGCTTTGTCTCGCTATTGCTGCGTCCGCTGGTCGTCGTCGGCGTGCCGGGCCGGACGCGGGAGCGGCGGATGGAGACCCGGTTCATCGTGCCCGGCAGCATGGTCGCCAATCTCGACTTCGTCGAAGGCATCTTCGGCAATGCCGGCGATCCCTATGTGCCGGAGAACGATTCGGCGCTCGACCCGCTGCACTGGACCGGGCATACCGGCTTGGTCATCCTCGCACCCCACCTGGTGTCCGCGACCAAGGCCGCTCTCGGCCTGCCCCACCGCGACAAGGCGACTGATCGTCAGATCCGCGACGGCATGTGTTGGACCGATCCGGCCGAGCGCTACAACGGGGGCAAGGCCTTCAAGGTGTGCGCGCGCGACGAGCGCGGCGTGATCGTCACGATCATCGCCGACAACTACTTCGGCTACTGCAAGAAGGAAGTCAAGACGCAGATCTCTTACTCCGCCAACCTTTTCGGCGGCGCGGAGGAGGAGCACTCGGGTGGCGCGATGGTGTTCCCGAGCTGGGACGAGGGCCAGGAGTTCGTCAACACGCACGCCCATGACGCGCCCTCGGTCGCCGAGGTCGTCGCCCGCGATCCGCACCTGTGGGTGCCCGCGGCGGACGGGTCGGCGCACCTGCTCACCCACCCGGACCTGGTGTTGGTGGAGGCCGGCGCGCGCTTCCGGCTCGCCGACCGGTCGATCACGTGGACCGACCTCGCGGGCGTGGCGCAACGGATTCCGTTCCGTGCGGACGTGACCTACCTCGACCCCAGCGGTTTCCGGGTCGTCATGCGGCAGGTACGCACCGACCCCGCGCAGTGGACGATCATCGGGACCTCGGCGCGAACCACGGTGTGCCACAAGCCTTCTACCGTCTCCGGCGGTGGCAAGTCAGAGATCTCGAAGTCGATCGCCGACGCCATCACCATCGGCACTGCTTTCGTCGCCGACTTCGACGCCGATCTCGATGCCGTCGAGGCGATCGTCGGCCGCGACTATTCGAACCGGTATGCCACGCCCTCCTGGAATGGCAAGGACACCCGCCCCATCCTCGGCCCGCAGCGCAGCATCGGCAGCGTCATCAAGCTACTCACCCCGTCGCCGGAGTTCAGCGCGGAGCACAACGCCTTCCTGGAGTCGATCCCGCCCCACGTGCTCGAGCTGGTCTATGTCATCAAAGAGGCCTACCGGCCGGAGTGGGGCGCCGATTGGCGCAGCCATTTCGCCGTCAGCCGGGTCAACGGCCGGCCGGGCAACCGGCTGCGTCTGGACGGCCAGCAGGTGCTGGTCGACATGTTGCGTGTGGGCTTTGAGACCGACGGCTCCTATCGCCTGTTCAGCCTGCGTCCGGATTTCGCGCCGGCCCTCAAGCTGCAGACCGAGGACGACATCACCGCCTCCGTGGTGGTCGCCGCAAGCGATGCGGCCGCGGAATCGGTCAAAGTCGTCGAGAACTGTGAACGCTTGCTCTTTCAGCGCCCGGATGACGCGATCCACCCCGGCTACGACACCATCGCCGAAACGGATGTCGCCCAGCCGGGAACGTTCTTGTCCAACTTCGAGCCGCTCGATCGGGACGCCGCCCGGGCGATGCGCGATGACGCGATCTCGCTGAGCGAATTCACTTCTCCCATGCGGCGATTGATCACCGACTTCGCGGCGGGCACCGAAGGTGACCGGCCGGCATACGTTGTGTGCTCGGCGCGGCCGCGGCTGGTCGACGGGAAACCGTCGAAGAATCCCCGCTATCTGCAGGTGCGTCCCGACCTCGCCGATCCGCGCGGGACGGCGGCCGCACTCACCGCGGTGCGGCTCGCCCGCGGGCTCTCGCAGAGCGCGCCAGTCACCATGGCCGTGGACGTGGTCGCCGCCGGGCGACGCAACAACCCGCCCGAGCCGGGCGTGCCGGCACTGTGCGCCTTCTCGCCCCTGCACTATCTCGAACTGCCCGAGTTGCTCATGGAGTTCATCTCCTCGATGACCGGCAAGTCCCCGTCGACGACGGGGGCCGGCAGCGAGGGCGCAATGACCAAGGCGCCCTTCAATGCGCTGCCGACGACCTACGACCTCAACTCCGCCTTCTTGTCGTATGCCCTGACCGGCTACGACGGGTGGGTCTCCGGCGCCGGGTTCGTCGGTCCGACCGCGCGCGTCGACCACGACGTCAGCTTGTTGATCCCCGAGATCTTCGCCCGGATGCAGCCGCACGAGCGGTCCGCGGCGTGGCTGGCCGAGAACGGCTATCTCGAGCCGGTCGAGGATGTCGAGATCGACGGGCGCGCCGTCCCCGCGAGCCGGCTGGGGCTGCGGATCACCGCGAAGTTCGCGACCACCTTCCTGGGCCGGATCTTCATGCATCCGGACGCGATTTTCACCGAAGCGATCCTGCGCCCTGAGACTCAGGACCTCGCCGTCTTCGCCGAATCGGTCGAGGTAATGGCGGCCACGCACGCGCGGGTGGCGCAGGCCTACGTTGCGGACGGGACGATCGCGTCGGCGTGCCCGCCGGTGCGCGCCCTGCTGGAGATCATGGCGAGCGGAGCGTCCCAGGAGGGATGGACCCTGCAGTCGCCCGAGTTCCGCGCATTGTTCACGCGCGATTCAGTGCTGGCCAGCCCGTGGTATGCCGCGCGCCTAGACGCCGCTCAGGCTCAGGAAGTCGCGCGCGCGGATGCGGGGATCGCGCAGTTGTCGGCCTTTCTGGCCGCCGACGGCCCATCGGGCGCCGCTGATCGGCTTGAGGTGCGCGCGCGACTCGACGCCGTGCGTGCCGCTCGAGACGAGGCGGCATCGGCGACTGCGCGCGAGGCGTTGGTAGGCACGCTCGG
>NZ_DAOQZV010000280.1:0-3787 GCF_035343835.1 Nostocoides sp.
CGCTGGAGCGACGGCCCCCGACGCGACCCGGCCGCTGCCGCGCCCGGAGCAGGGCGGCCCGCTCTTCGGCAGCCGTGACCCCAAGGACCCTGAGAGCGGTTCGGGCATCAATCTGACGAAGGGCTGATCGTCCAAGCTATGCGTGTCGTCGTCACAGGTGGCGCCGGCTTCCTTGGCTCCCACTTGTGCGAACGACTGCTCGCGCGCGGGGACCAGGTCGTCTGCCTCGACAACTTCCTCACGGGGACGCCGGACAATGTCGCCCACCTGCTCGAAGTCCCCGGCTTCCGGCTGGTCCGCACCGATGTCACCGACTACATCCACGTCACCGGGGATGTCGACATCGTGCTGCACTTCGCCTCGCCGGCCTCGCCGATCGACTACCTCCGGGTGCCCATCGAAACCCTGAAGGTCGGGTCCATCGGCACCTTGCACGCGCTCGGCCTGGCGAAGGAGAAGCGGGCCCGATTCGTGCTCGCGTCGACCTCGGAGGTCTACGGCGATCCGGAGATCCACCCGCAGCCGGAGTCCTACTGGGGTCACGTCAACCCGGTCGGCCCGCGTGGCGTCTACGACGAGGCCAAGCGGTTCGCCGAGGCGCTCACCCTGGCCTACCGGCATACGCACGACGTCAACACCGGGATCCTGCGGATCTTCAACACCTTCGGGCCGCGGATGCGGCCCAACGACGGACGAGCCATCCCCAACTTCATCCGTCAGGCCCTCGCCGGCGAGCCGGTCACCGTCGCCGGCGACGGGTTGCAGACCCGCTCGATCTGTTATGTGGACGACCTCGTCACGGGGATCCTCGCGATGGCCGATGCCGACCACCAGGGCCCGATCAATCTCGGCAACCCGCACGAGTTGTCGATGCTCGACCTGGCCCGGTGGATCGTCGACCTCACCGGCTCGAGTAGCGAGGTCGTGCACATTGAGCGCCCGGTCGACGACCCGACCGTGCGGCAGCCGGACACCACCCTCGCGCAGCGCCTGCTCGGCTGGACTCCGCAGGTCCCCGTCGAGGACGGCCTGCGCCGCACGATCGCGTGGTTCCGAGAGCAGGACGAGCGCCACGCCTTCAGCGCGCCGCCGCTGGCCCCGGAGACCACCGAGCAGATCCTCCACGGCTGACCGGTCGCCCGGCCCAGGGCGGGGTCGGGTCAGAGTGGTTTAGCGCCCGCCTCGCGGTCCGCGGCGAGCGCGGCCGCACCCACGATGCCGGCCTCGTTCTGCAAACCGGCCGGGATGATCGGGGTGCGCAGTTCCAGATAGGGCAAGAAGCGGTCGGCCTTGCGAGAGACGCCCCCACCGACGACAAAGAGGTCGGGCCACAGGAGGTCTTCAAGCCGCTTGTAGTAGGGCTGGAGCCGCTCCTGCGCCCACTCTTTGTACTTCAGGCCCTCGCGATCCTTGGCGCTCGACGCCGCTCGCGTCTCGGCGTCGTGGCCATTGACCTCCATGTGCCCCAGCTCGCAGTTGGGGATCAGGACGCCGTCGTGGATCAAGGCGATCCCGATTCCGGTGCCGAGCGTGGTCAGGACGATCAGGCCCTCCTTGTCGGCCGCTGCGCCGAAGCGGTCCTCGGCGACCCCGGCGGCGTCGGCGTCGTTGACCAGCAAGCAGGTGCGGCCGAGCGCCTTGGAGAAGATGTCCTCACCGGCGGCGTCGATCCACGACTTGTCGATATTCGCGGCGGTCCGCACGATCCCGTGCTGGACGACGCCGGGGATGGTGACGCCGATCGGGGCACCCTTGGGCAACTCGTCGGCGAAGGAGTCGGCGATCTCGTCGACGATCGCGGCGACCGCGTTGGGGGTGGACTTCTCCGGGGTGGCGATCTTCAACCGCGGGGCGAGCAGTTTGCCGGTGGCGAGGTCGACGGGGGCGCCTTTGATCCCCGACCCCCCGATGTCGATCCCGAGCGCGACCTTTGCCTTGGCCATGTCTGGTGCCCTTTCGCCGTTGAGAGCGTGCCTGTCGTCGGGTCGAGGGTAGTGCTTCCACCACCGGCATGGCGGGGCGGCCGGACCCGGGTGGATCCGGGCACCCCCACCAGCCGGATCATGCCCGTTCAGCGACGAAGATGACCGTGCCCGGCAGGACTGCGCCTCGGGTCGGCGACCAGCCACCCCACTCCTGGGTGTTGCGCTCTGGCCACTCCGGCTCGATCACATCGACCAACCGCAACCCGGCGGCGACGATCTCGCGGACCCGCTGCCCGAGCGTGCGGTGGTGCTCGACGTAGGTCAGGCGCCCGTGGTCGTCGCGCTCGGCATAGGGGCGGGTGTCGAAGTAGCTCTGCACGACGGTCAATCCCTCGGGCCCCGGTTCGTCGGGGAAGGCCCACCGGATCGGGTGCGTCGTGGAAAAGACGAAGCGGCCGCCGGGCCGCAGGACACGCGCCGCCTCGCGCATCACCCGAGCCGAATCCGCGACGAAGGGCACCACCCCGTAGGCCGTGAAGACCGCCGCGAAACTCGCGTCGCCAAAGGGCAGCCGCGACCCGTCGCACTGGATCAGAGGGACCGGGGCGCAGGAGGCCTGCGCCAACCGGCGCCGGTCGATCGCAACCGCCTGGGCGAGCATTCCACCCGACAAATCACTCGCCACCACATCCACGCCCTGCCCGGCCAGCCACCGCGAGCACTGGGCAGCACCCGCACCGATCTCGAGAACGGGACCGGGCGGCATACCGGCGCCGGTCAGCAAGCCCAGCTCGGCCTCCGTCCAGCCCTCGGGCCCCCAGACGAAGACGTCGTCGCCGAGGAAGGCGCCGTGCTCGGCGTAATAGTCGCCGGCCTCACGGTCCCACCAGGAGCGCTGCGCGGTGACCGACGCCGATTGGCCGACGGAATCCCGGCTGACGTGCACCGATTCGTTCATCCCCATCCTTTTGACGCTTTGACCACCTATGGACGCGGCCGATACACTGCCAACGCACTCGTGTGCGCTCTCCCTGGTCCCGGTTGACATCGCTGATGTCTGCCCACCGCGGGGCATCGTATGCGGGCGCACCCACCCTGTCCGCACTATTCCCTGTCCACATCAAAGGTTCCCTGCACATATGACTGCAACCACGGTCTCCTCGACCGCCCCTCAGATCGCGATCAACGACATCGGTTCCGAGGAAGAGCTCCTGGCCGCTATCGACCAGACCATCAAGCATTTCAACGACGGTGACATCGTCGAAGGCCGCATCGTCAAGGTCGACCGCGACGAGGTCCTCCTCGACATCGGCTACAAAACCGAGGGCGTCATCCCCTCGCGCGAGCTGTCGATCAAGCACGACGTCGACCCCAATGAGGTCGTCAAGGTCGGCGACGAGGTCGAAGCCCTGGTTCTCCAGAAGGAGGACAAGGAAGGCCGGCTGATCCTGTCCAAGAAGCGTGCGCAGTACGAGCGCGCCTGGGGCACCATCGAGCGCATCAAGGAAGAGGACGGCGTCGTCAAGGGCTCCGTCATCGAGGTGGTCAAGGGTGGTCTCATCCTCGACATCGGCCTGCGTGGCTTCCTGCCGGCGTCCCTCGTCGAGATGCGTCGCGTCCGCGACCTCCAGCCCTATGTCGGCAAGGAGATAGAGGCCAAGATCATCGAGCTCGACAAGAACCGCAACAACGTCGTGCTGTCGCGCCGTGCGTGGCTCGAGCAGACCCAGTCCGAGGTCCGCACGACCTTCCTGCGTGAACTCAAGCAGGGTCAGGTGCGCTCCGGTGTGGTCAGCAGCATTGTCAACTTCGGTGCGTTCGTTGACTTGGGCGGCGTCGACGGTCTCGTCCACGTCTCCGAG
>NZ_DAOQZV010000281.1:0-3755 GCF_035343835.1 Nostocoides sp.
AAGCGCCGGGACCACACGGCGGGCGCCGGCTGCCTGGGCGCGCGGGGACGTCAGGTGAGCCACGGCGCGAGCGAGGTGACGCAGCGCGTTGACCAGGCCGATCGTCAGCGGCAGCCGGACCAGCGGGTCGGCCTTGTGCACATTGCGGAAGGGGGCGAGCGGACCGTCGAAGGCGTCACGCACCGCCCCCGCGATCGGGCTGGCCAGGGGACCTTCGTGACCGAGGGCGATGAGCAACACACCGGCGCACAGGGTCGCGAGCAGGAAGCCGCGGCGGCGGATCGGCATGGCCAGGCCGGCCAGCCCCAACCCCGCGAGAACGCTCGTGGCCACGACCACGCTCGGGCTATCGGTCAGGGCCCAGCCGGCGGGCCACCACGGGCCGCCGGGCACCAGCAGATGGCCGAGCCAGTGGGTCGTGCCCTTGACGACGTCGAGCAGCCCCACCGTCTGGACGACGGCGTTGGCGTTCTCGATCCACGTCAAGAAGGGCGGGCTGTAGCGACCCAGGAGGAGCAACGGCCCGAGCCACCAGGCCGTGGACGCGAGCACGGCGCTCGCCCACCACCAGGTCAACGGGCGGCTCCACCAGCGGCGTTCGGTGACCAGCCACAGCCCGGCGGGGACGCAGGCCAGCAATGTCGCCGTCGCATTGACGCCCCCGCACAGCAGGATCGCCACGGCGGAGAGGGCGGCCGCCCGGCGCGGGCCGAGGCGCCCTCGGCCCGCGAGCACGAGCGGCAGGAGGATCGCCGGGGCCAGCAGTTGGGTCTGGGCCTCCGGCGAGATGGCCCCGAGGGTGGAGAGCACGCGGGGGGCGAGGGTGTAGGCGAGCGCACCGACGTGAACGGCGCCCAGGCGGCCATCCGTCAGGCTGCGCAGCAACGCGAGCATCGCGAGGTAGCCGATGGTCAGCAGCGCGGTCCACCACAGGCGCTGCACGATCCATACCGGCATGACCTCGGAGAGCACCGCATAGAAGGGGCCCATCGGGAAGAGGTAGCCATAGCCCTGGTTCTGCAGCATTCCCCAGGTGACCTGCGGATCCCACAGGTGCAAGGCGCGCCGCATCAGCCCCCAGGCATCGACGTAGAGGTCGTTCTTGGTGTCTTCGCCGATCTGGCCTGCCGGCGTGGACCAGGCCACCGTCCACACCAGCGCGAGACCGGCCAGCGTCGTCAGCGCCGAAGCCGGGTCGCGCGGCTCCCGCCTCCCGTGTCGGCTGATGGAAGCTTCGGCGAGGCCCGCGTCTGTGGCCGGCCCGACGTCACGACTTCCCGGATGCGGAGGCGTCACGGCACCTCGGCGCTCGCCGCAGCAGTTACCGTGCGGTAAATTTGGGTCTGCCCAGGCTGCACCCGGACATGGTACGGCCGCCCAGTCGCCCGTCGCCGAGGACCGAAGTGAGTCGCCGCCACCTGCGCATCCTGTGCTTGTCGTGGCGCGACCAGCACCATCCCGAGGCCGGCGGCGCCGAGAAGTACCTCAGCGAATTGGCCGAGGGCCTGACCGCGCGTGGGCACCAGGTGACCATCCGCACGGCCGCCTATCCCGGTGGCCTGCCCGACGAGGTCGTCGGCGGGGTCGCCTACTCCCGGCGTGGCGGGCACTACGGCGTCTTCCCGCGGGCGATGGTCTCGCGGCTGGCCGGGCGGCAGCGGGCCGATGTCGTGATCGACGTCCAGAACGGCGTGCCCTTCCTCTCCCCCCTCGTCGGCAACACGCGGGTGATCAACCTGATCCATCACGTGCACCGCGAGCAGTGGCCGATCGTCGTCGGGGAGCGGGCGGCGCGGGTCGGTTGGTGGCTGGAATCGCGCGTCGCCCCACGCGTCTATGCGGCGAGTGAGTATGTCGCCGTGTCGGATTCGACCCGGGCCGAGTTGGTGGATCTCGGGGTCGACCCGGCCCGGATCACGGTGATCCACAATGGCACCGACGTCGTCGCCGACGCCGGGGTGGCCCGGTCGGCGACGCCGCTGATCACGGTGCTCGGCCGGCTGGTGCCGCACAAGCGGGTCGAGTTGGCGATAGACGCGGTCGCCGCCCTGCTGCCGGAGTTTCCCGACCTGCGCCTCGACGTCGTCGGCTCGGGCTGGTGGGCGCCGACCCTGAGCACGTATGCCGGGCGGCTGGGCATCAGCGAGCACGTCACCTTCACCGGACAGGTCTCGGAGGCCGAGAAGCACCGGCTGCTGGCTCAGTCCTGGCTGCTGGCGTTCCCGTCGGTCAAGGAGGGCTGGGGACTGGTGGTCGTCGAGGCCGGCGTGCACGGGACGCCCGCCGTTGCCTTTCGTGATGCGGGCGGTCTGCGGGACTCGATCAAGGACGGCGAGACGGGGCTGCTGTGCGAACCGGACGGCGCGGCCTTCACGGCCGCCGTGCGTTCGGTGCTGGCCGACGCGGACCTGCGGGCGCGGTTGGGCGCCGAGGCGGCGAACTGGGTGAGCCGGTTTCGCTGGTCGGAGACGGTCGATGCCTGGGAGCGGCTGCTCGTCGGGACGCCCGACGGGGCAGGACAGCCCGACGGAGCATGACCGACTGGCGGGGCATGACCGACTGGCGGGGCATGACAACGGCCCCACTCACCCATCCGGGCAAGGGGGCCGTGGTGCCTGCAGGACTTACGGCTCGTCGTAGTTCGCGAGCGTACTGGGGGCCTGGTTTGCGCCGGGCGTGATCGCCGAGACCCCGCCGCAGCTCGCCGCGAGGGCCAGGATGACGCCCGTAATGAAAGCAGCGCCGCCGCGGCGGCGCCTGCGGGTGGAAGTCGTCGACATATACCGAAGAGTAGCAAAGCTCCGGCACCCAACGCCAACACGCTCGAGACGCCACGCCGAGGGCCCGGCGGACCCGTTGGCTGCGCGTCCGGTCAGGGGCGGGCAGCACCCCGTCCGGACCGGCGCGGATGGCGACGGGCGATGGCCCATCCGGCAGCGAATGCCCAGCTCAGCACGGTCATCGCCCACCCGGCCACGAGGCTCGGACGGATCGGTTCGACGCCGCCGGCCACCGGTCCGAGGTCGTAGGCCACGGCGCTCGGCCCGCTCGCGATCGGCGTGGCGCCGGACAGGCTCGCCGGGACCGTGAGCCCGTGCTCGGTCCTGGCGCCGCCGACAGCCGGATTCTGATCGGCGCCCGTGGGATCGCCGGCGGCATCGGCTTCGATCAGCAGATAGCGCACGCCCTGGCCGCGCAGGGCCAGGGCGGCATCCTCGCCGGCGGCGATTGCTCGGGAGACCGCCATGGCGCGCGCATCCTCGCCGGCGATGGTGCCCGTCCGGGTCGGCAGGGCGTCGTTGACGAGGACCTGCTGGTCGACCAACCGCGGGGCGAGCGTCAGCGAGACGCGATTGCCGTTCCAGGGGTAACGCCGGTATTGCCCCCACGGCAGGACGCCGACCAGGCCATGGGGCAAGCGGGACAATGTCGCCGTCGTCGCCAGCAGGTCCGTGGGCACCACCGCCGGCGTCAGCCGCCCGTTCAGACCCCAGACCAGGGTGGGCTGCAGCGCCACCGGGACCAGGACGGCGGCCACGGCCGGCATCGGCCGCCACCCGGCCAGGCGTGGCGATCCGGCGAGCCGGTCGATCGCCTCGCCGGCGGCCAACGCCGTCAGTAGCATCCAGGGGGCGAGGAGCTTCTGCGCGTCCCGCAGCACGCCGCCACCCGGCACCGCGCCGATCACCGACGCCCAGCCGTCGCGCACCCCGGGCACGCCGCTCGCCAGCACGACAAGATAGGCGAGCACGGCC
>NZ_DAOQZV010000282.1:0-3747 GCF_035343835.1 Nostocoides sp.
TGGCTCGCCCCACGGCGGGTGGCGGAGCAAAGGGTGGCGCGGCGGACGACGGCGAGACGGCCGGCCGGCATACCGGCGAGCAACCGTTCCTGGTGATGGCCGGGATCGGCCTGGACGCAACGATCATGTCTGACACCACCGAGGCGGCCAAGGCGAAGCTTGGCTGGTCGGCCTATGTCGCGACCGGCTTGCGCAACTTCCTCGGGCCGCGGCTGAAGGCGCACGTCAGCGTCGACGGCGGGCCGGCGCAGGCTGTCCATGCGAGCACCATCCTGATCGGCAATGTCGGCCGGATCACCGGCGGCATCAACCTGATGCCCGAGGCCGAGGTCGACGACGGCATCCTCGACTGCGTCGTGCTGGCACCCAAGGGCTTGCCCGGCTGGGTCAATGTCACGGCCCGGGTCATGACCAAGAACCGCGGCGAGCGCACCGAGCAGATCCACCGCTACTCCGGCCGGTCCTTCGAGGTGACGACGGAGGTTGAGCAGCCCGTGCAACTGGATGGGGATGTGGTCGGGGCGACCCGGCGCCTGACCGTCCGCGTCGCGCCCGGCGCACTCCTGGTCCGCACCTGACCAACCCGTGCCGGTTCGGGTGCGGAACGGAGACCCCAGCGAAGGATCGACGTTGGGTGCCAGCTCGACGTGGGCGAACGTCGCGGGATGCCTCAGCTCGGCTCGCGCCAGCGCCGTTCGAAGGGCAGGCGCCAGCCGAAGGGCGAGATCAACTGGTGGATCTGGTTCGGGCCCCAGGATCCCTGGTCGTAGGGCCGCACGATCGGCGGGTTGTCCAGCAGCGGTTGGCTGATTTCCCACAACCGCTCCACGCCATTGGCCGACGTGAACAGCGTGGAGTCGCCGCGCGCCGCGTCATAGATCAACCGCTCGTAGGCCTCGAGGACCGACCCAGCCCAGGTCGTGTCCTTCATCGCGAACTGCATGGAGAGCTTGTCCAGCCGATAGCCGGGGCCGGGGCGCTTGCCATAGAAGGACAACGACATTCGCGGTTGGTCGGACAGGTCGAAGGTCAGGTGGTCGGGGCCGTGATCGCCCACTCCGGAGCCGCCCGGGAACATCGATCGCGGCGGCTCCTTGAACGCGATCGAGATGATGCGCGCGCCCTCGGCCATCCGCTTGCCGGTGCGCAGATAGAAGGGCACGCCGGCCCAGCGCCAGTTGTCGATATAGCACTTCAGCGCCACGAACGTCTCGGTCTCGGAGTCGGGCGCGACGCCCGGTTCGCCCCGGTAGCCGACATACTGGCCGCGCACGACATTCGCCGGCTCGATCGGCGACATCGAGCGGAAGACCTTGGTCTTCTCGCGGTTGATGGCCGCCGGCTCCAAGGCCGTCGGCGGCTCCATCGCGGTGAAGGCGAGCACCTGGAAGAGGTGGGTGACGACCATGTCGCGGTAGGCGCCGGTCGTCTCGTAGAAGTTTGCGCGCTGGGTCAGGCCGAGCGTCTCGGGGACGTCGATCTGAATGTGGTCGATATTGTTCCGGTGCCAGATCGGCTCGAAGAGCCCATTGGCGAAGCGGAAGGCCAGGATGTTCTGGGCCGCCTCCTTGCCCAAGAAGTGGTCGATCCGGAAGATCTGCGCCTCGTCGAAGACTTCGTGCAACTGGGCGTTGAGTCTGCGGGAGGACTCGTAGTCGGTGCCGAACGGCTTCTCCATGATGATGCGCGAGCGCTCGACCAAGTCTGCCGCGCCGATCATGTTGACGGCGGCGAGCGCGGCCTTGGGCGGCACCGACAAGTAGTGCAGGCGCAACTCGTTGTCACCGGGGAGTTCCTCCTCCGAGCGCAGCACCGCATCGCGCAGCCCCTCGGGGCCGGCGGCGAGCGGGACATAGTCGATGCGCTTGGCGAACTCCTGCCAGTCCTCGTCTTTAAGGGTGCGCGTGCTGTGCTCCCGGATGGCTGCCAGCGCCAGGTCACGGAAATCGTCGACCGACATATCGTCCAGCGAGGTCCCGACGACGCGCATGTCGAGGAGCAACTTGCTCTGGAAGAGATGGAGCAGCCCGGGGATGAGCTTGCGCTTGGCGAGATCGCCGGTGGCGCCGAACAGAATGACGGTCAGCGGAGCAGCCATTCCTACATCTAAGCGGTCCGGGCGGTCATTTCGCTACGGATGGCACGGCATACGGGCAACTGCGGCGCGGCCCCGGAGCCTAGGGTGGGTCCGGTGAGCCCCCACGTCGCCTTCGTCCTCGGCGGTGGCGGCGTGCTCGGCGCCTCCCAGGTCGGTATGGCGCGTGCGCTTGCCGAGGCCGGCGTGCGCCCCGACCTTGTTCTCGGGACGAGCATCGGGGCGCTCAATGGCGCCTTTCTGGCCGCGAGTCCCGATGTCGCAGGCGCCGCCCGCCTCGAAGACGTATGGCGCAAGGTGACCCGAGAGGGCCTGTTCACGCAGCGCCCGGTGCGGCAGGTGGCCGGTATCGCACGACACCCCACCCACGTCCTGACGCATGCCGCGCTCACGACGTTGATGGAGCGCTATTTGCCGGCGACGAGTTTTGCCGACCTCGAGGTGCCCTTCCAGTGCGTCGCCGCGCAGATCGAGGGCGCCCGGGCGGTGTGGTTCGATCACGGCCCGGTGGTTCCCCCGGTGCTGGCATCGTGCTCGGTGCCCGGGCTCTTCCCGCCCGTGCGGATCGAGGGCGCGCACTATCTCGACGGCGGGCTGGTGCACTCCATCCCCGTCGGGCGGGCCGTGGAGATGGGCGCCACCGAGATCTATGTGCTGCAGGTCGGGCGAGTCGAGCAGCCGCTGTCTGTGCCGACGCGGGCCTGGGAGGTCGCGCAGGTGGCCTTCGAGATCTCCCGGCGGCATCGTTTCGTCGACGAGATCGACGCAGTGCCGGAGTCGGTGACCCTGCACGTTCTGCCGACCGGATCCTCGAACGCCCCGACGATCGCCTTGGCCCAGGCTCGGCGCGGGCGGATGAACGACCGGATGGAGGCGGCGTATGCCGCGACCACGACCTACCTGCAGGGCCGGGAGGAGGGATGAAGGGCATCGGGGCGCCACCGAGGATCGTGCGCTGGCTGCTGCGGTTGCTGTGGCCGGTGATCGCGATCGTCGTGACGGTGATCTGCGTGCCGCTGCTGCCGGTCGCGGCCCTGCTGTCCCTGGTGGATAAGCGGGCGCGGCTCTTCCGGGCGGTCGGGCTGATTCTGATCACTGTCTGGCTCGACCTTCAGCTGCACATCGGTTGCTGGCAGCTGTGGCTGACCGAGCGCGGCTCGCCGACCTGGCACGAAGATCACGAGAAGCTGCTCGTCGACGTGCTCGACACGGTGATGCGCGTGGGCCGCAAGTGGGTCAACTTCGAGGTCGTGCTCGACAACACCATGGACTTCGGCGAGCCTGACCGGCCGCTGCTGGCCTTTGCCCGGCACGCCGGGCCGGCCGATTCGCTGGCCGTCGCCTGGTTGCTGTCACGCACCGCGGGGCGGCTGCCGCGGATCGTGCTCGCCGACGCGCTGCGCTGGGATCCCGGGATCGACCTGATCCTGACGCGGCTCGGGTCGTCCTTCGTACCGTCGCTGTCCGGGGCGGGCGACGACCGGCTGACCGGAGTGCGGCGACTGGCCGATTCGCTGGCGCCGAAGGATGCCCTGCTGATCTTTCCCGAGGGCGAGAACTGGACGCCGGAGCGCCGGGCCCGGCTGATCGACCGCCTGCGCGAGCGTGGCCAGGCCGCGCGGCTACGCCAGGCCGAGCGGCTGCGGCGGGTG
>NZ_DAOQZV010000283.1:0-3745 GCF_035343835.1 Nostocoides sp.
GGATCTGGTGTGGTCATACGGCCATCGCAACGTGCAGGGCGCGGCTCTGCATCCTGACACGGGCCAGCTCTGGACGGCGGAGCATGGCGCGCGTGGCGGCGATGAAATCAATCGTCCCGAGAAGGGCAAGAACTACGGCTGGCCGGTCATCACCTATGGCGTCGATTATTCCGGCGCGAAGATCGGCGTCGGCACGCACAAGGACGGCATGGAGCAGCCGGTCTTCTTCTGGGATCCCTCGATCGCGCCGTCCGGCATGGCGTTCTACACGGGCGACGCCTTTCCGGCTTGGAAAGGGAACGCTTTCGTCGGCGCGCTCGGGCGCGAACTGAAAATGCTCCTGCGCAGCACTGAGGAAATCCGCCACGACCGGAAGCGGCCGCGACGGGCGCGACGGCGGCGGGGAGGGTGCGGGGCCGGGCACCGGCAACCCATTCGGCGGGCGTGGCCATCTAGAGCGGCTCGATTCGTGACAGCGGTAGTCCCCGGCGAGGCGCCGGCGAGGCAAGGGATCAGAGGTTGCGCAGGAAGTCGGGGTCGTCGTCCGGCCCCCTGGGGGCTCGCCGGTCCTGCGGTCCCGGCAGCGGGCGGCCTGGTAGGGCATACGCCTTCGGGCGCCCGGCGAACCACCAGCCGGCCGGCCCGGCATACGGGAAGAGCAGGATGACGAAAACCCAGACCACCTTCGGCAGCCCGCGCACGCGCTCATCCGGGGTCTGCACGCAGTCGACGAGCGTGTAGACCGCCAGGACCAGGGCGAGCAGCCCGGGAAGGAGGCGCAACATGGGCCTATTGTCCCACCTCGTCGCGACGGAATGCGCCCGCCACCGCGCGCCGGTCCGGCTTGCCCGGTCCCCGCTCCGGAATTGTGCCCACGAACGCCAGGCGGCGCGGTAGGCCGTATGCCGGCACCACCCCCCGCAGCCGCTCGCGCACCTCGGCGAGGGTGAGGGTCGCGTCCCCGGCCGGCACCGCGGTCAAGGCGACCACCTCGCCCCACTCCGGGTCGGGCAGTCCGACGACGACGACCTGGGCGAACTCCGGGCAGGCCGCCAGCGCGGCATCCTCGACCAGCCGCGGGTTGACCTTCTCACCGCCGGAGTTGATGACATCGTCGCGGCGGCCAAGCACCTGCAGGCGACCGTCCGCGCCGAAGATCCCGAGGTCGCCGGTCCGGAACTGCGCGCCGCGCTCGCCCGGGCGGGAAAAGGCGGCGGCCGTGGCCTGCGGGTCGTCGAGATAGCCGGCGGCCAGCGTCGGTCCGCCGAGGCCTATCCGGCCGTCGTGATCGAGCTCGATCGTCGTCCCCGGTAGGGGTGCGCCGTCGTAGACGCAGCCGCCGGCGGTTTCGGTCATCCCATAGGTCGCGACCAGCCGGACGCCGGCCGCATCGGCGCGGGCGCGCAGCCCTTGCGGCAGCGCAGCGCCCCCGACGAGGACAGCGGCGTAGCGGCGCAGGGCGGCGGTTCCGGACGGCTCGTCGAGCAGCCGGCCGACCTGGGTCGGGACCAGCGAGACGTAGGCCTGGTCGTGCTCCAGTCGCGCGGTGGCCGCGGCGAACCTCGACGGCCGGAAGCCGGCGTCACGCTCGAGCACGGCCGGCGTGGTGCCGGCCAGCAGGGAGCGGACAAGCACCTGGAGCCCGGCGATGTGATGGGCCGGGACGGCCAACAGCCACTGCCCGGGGCCGCCAAGGACGGACTGCGTTGCGGACGCGCTCGCGCGCAGGGCGGCGGCGGTGAGCAGTGCGTGCTTCGGCGGGCCCGTCGAGCCGGAGGTGGCGACGGCGAGGGCCAGGTCCGCGGGCAGGGACTCGGGACGCGAGGCAGGCAGGGCGGGTGGGGCACCGGCATACGGCAGGAGCGGGGAACCGCCATCGAGGGCGGCCGCCAGGTGGGGGAGCAGAGCGAGCGGGTCGGCCGCGTCGACCGGGGTGAGCGGCGTGAGCATCCGGGTGTGTGGGGCCGGACTCAGCCGGCGAGGAAGGGCCGCACGCGATCCTTCGGGCGGCCGATGATCGCGCGGCCGTCGCGGATCAGGACGGGGCGTTGGAGCAGCCGCGGCTCGCGCAGCAAGGTCGCGATCACCGCCTCCGCGTCCGCGACATCGTCGTGGTCCAGGCCGAGTTGGACGAACAGCGGGTCACGGCGAACCAGATCCTCGACCGGGTCCTCGAGGATGGCGATCAGGTCGCGCAATTCGGCCTCGGAGAGCGGGTCCTTCAGGTAGCGCCGAATCTCGACGTCGGCGCCGAGATCCTCGGCCGTCTCGAGTGCCGACCGTGAGGTCGTGCAGTTGGGGTTGTGCAGGATCGTCGTCGTGCTCACCCAGCCACCATAAGGGAGCCGTATGACACAGTCGGCCCCATGACCGTGCGGTGGCTGTGGATCTTCCTGGACGCCCTCGAGCCGGCTCAGGAGCAGTGGGAGTTTTGGCGGGCGGTGTCCCGGTCGCGATTCTCGCCAACGCGAGGAGATCGCGACCAGTTCGCCACGCTCCTGCCCAAGGGCGGCGCTGCCTGGCTCAAGCTGCAGCAGGTGCGCAGCGGCGGTGGCCTCCATCTCGACCTCGATGTCGACGACGTCGCAGGCGCCGCGGAGTTCGCCGCCACGCTCGGGGCGGAGGTGGTGCATCGCTATCTCGAGGGCACGGTCGTCGTCATGCGCTCGCCCGGCGGCTTTATCTTCTGCCTGACCACCTGGCGCGGCGACGCAGGCCAGATCCGCGCGGGGGAGCCGGATCTGGTGGATCAGGTGACTCTCGATGTGCCTCCCGGGTCCTATGACGGCGAGGTCGCGTTCTGGTCGCGCCTGCTCGGGGTCGCGCCGGCCGTCGGGTCGCTGCCTGAGTTCACCGCGCTGCCGCGGCCGGCGCAGCTTCCGGTCCGGCTGATGCTCCAGCGTCTCGACGTGGGCGACGGGACGGTGACCGGCCACCTGGACCTTGCCTGCGCTGACCGAGCGGCGACGCTGGCGCGGCATACGGACCTTGGGGCGACGGTCGTCGCGGAGGGCGGGCGCTGGACGGTGCTCGCCGACCCGGCCGGGCAGCGCTATTGCCTCACCGACCGGGCACCGTCGACAGGCGTGCTGCCGGCCTAAGGCCCAGGGGTGTGCCTCGTGGCCAGCGTGCGCAGCCCAGCGTGGGCGGACCGGTGGCTCAGCGGGTCGATCGGCACCTCGATCACGCGCAGTCCGTCGGGAGGCGCGGCCACGAGCCGGGCAAGTTCCGCGGGGGTGTCGACGCGGGCATACGGCACGCCGTGGGCGCGGCACAGGGCCGCGAAGTCGGTGCGGGTGGGTGTGCCGAAGAGGCGTTCGAAGGGTTCGGCCAGGGCGTCAGTGCCCGGCTCGAGCAGGCGGAAGATCCCCCCACCCGCATCGTTGACGACGACGATCGTCAGATTAGGTCGGGGTTCGCCCGGGCCGATGAGCAGGGCGTTCGTGTCGTGGAGGAAGGTCAGATCCCCCACCAGCGCGTATGCCGATCCCACCGTCAGCGCCATACCCACGGCCGTTGAGACGCAGCCGTCGATCCCCGCTAGGCCGCGGTTGGCGACCACGGTCAGGTGGGGTGGGAAGGCCCCGACGCCGAGATCGAGGTCGCGCACTGGGTTGGAGGGGCCGACGAAGAGGTGGGTCGGGGACGGCTGGAACGGGACCTGTTGGCCGGCCAGGGCACCCACGAGGGTCCGGGCGACAGCGAGGCCGGTGGGCCACGCGGGGGGTTCCGCGGCGATAGCGTC